>JALYYE010000030.1 GCA_030946735.1 Candidatus Dormiibacterota bacterium | reverse complement strand
GGGAATCGGGACCGAACTTTGCTTGACTTCTTCCAGGTGTCGATCGACCCAACCAACGGGGCGGCAGACATCGCCTACGCCGACGATAGTGCCGCGAAAGGCAACTCGGTGATGTACTTCACCCGGCAGTGCACGGGTGAGCCGGCGATCACGGGCCTCACTGTGAAGGTGGCCGATTGTGTGCCTCCGGGTCCGCCGCCAATACCGCCCAAGGGCACGACCTGCCCCGGCCCGCAGATCCTTGATTTCGCCGGGGACGCGCCCAACAACTACCCCGCCGGCGACGGCAAGAACATGAAGAACCTGGACATCCTCAACGCCTTCTTCGGGACGCCCGACGGCACCCACCTTCGGGTAACGATGACGATGAACAATCTGAGTACCCCGCCACCGCCGAACAACTTTACGTCCGGGATATGGACGGTCTACTGGCAATACAACAACGCCCCGAACCAGTGGTGGTTTGTCCAGGCCAGCAGCACCGGCCCATCGATCACCTACCGGGACGGCACCTGGGACGCTCCCAGCGACACGTACACGACCGTTGATTCGGCCAATGTCGTGGGTTCCTTTAACCCAGGCCCGAACGGGACGATCGTCTGGACCATCCCGCGGGTCGACGTAGGGAATCCGACCAATGGCGCCAAGCTGACCAACACCTTTGCCAACACCGGGGGGGCGTACCTGATTAATGGGACGGGGCTGCGCTTCACTCACGCGGCCGACAGAGCCCCTGATGGCAACTACGGGGCTGACTACGTCGTCGGCCAGACGTGCTCCGGCGGCGGTGGCGGTGGCGGCGGTGGCGGTGGCGGTGGCTGCCAAGAGGCCGATGGCAATGGCAATTTCCAGGGCCAGCAGGGCGGCAATGCGAACTTCCAGTCCGACGAAGACTCATGCGAAGACGGCGACCAGGACGGCGAGCATATGCAGGATCCCGGCGCCAAGGAGGATTTCCATTCAACGCAGGTGCAGTCAGTACGGCGTGACGACACTGCAGGCACGGTGACGATCTTGGGGCTGGGCGTGAGCAACGGCCTGCCGGTCTCGTTCCTGATCGTGGAACAGGCAGCCACCGCGACAACGCCAGCCTTCTACAGCATCGAACTGAGCGACGGCTACGTGAACAGCGGCAACCTCACTGGAGGCACGATCACCCTGCATTAACGCGTCGCGTCCTCAACCTCCTCTACGAGAGGCCGGTCCGAACCGGCCTCTCTTTTTGTCACACTGGGGGCTATGTGCCGAAGCATCAAGACCCTCCGACGCCGTGACCAAAAGCCGACCGACCAGGAGATTCACGACGCGGCGCTGCAGTTCGTGCGCAAGATCAGCGGCTACCGCGTGCCTTCGCGCGCGAACACGACGGCCTTTGATTCCGCCGTCCGCGACGTCAGCGCCAGCTCGCGCCGCCTACTCGACGCGCTCGCCTAGGAGGTCGTCAGCGGTAGGCGCAAGACGAAGGTCGAGCCCTTTCCGGGCTGGCTCGCTTGCAACTGCAGCGATCCGCCCATTTGCTCGGCCAGGCCGCGACTGAGGTAGAGGCCGAGGCCGCTTCCCGGTTTTTCTTTGGCGAGCTGGTCGGAGCCGCGGGCGAACCGCTCGAAGATCCGCGTCTGGTCGGCGGCTGCGACTCCGGGACCGTCGTCGGTCACCCTGATCGCCAGCTGCCCCGCATCCCGTCGTGCCTGCAGGCGGATGGTCGGGGCACGGTCGGTGTACGTGAGGGCATTGTTGAGCAGATTGTCGAGGATCTTTCCCACCATGGCCCGGTCGGCCATCATCGTGCTGTCGTCGGCTGACTCGATCGTTATCGTCGCCTGGACGAGTCCGGCGCGAGGTCGCGCGCGCGCCACGGCCTCTTGTAACGCCTCCACCACCGAAAGCGGCTCGGCTTTGGGGGTCAACACCCTCCCTTCAAGGCGTGCCACCGTGAGGAGCTCGTCGGCCAGGACTTTGGCTTCCGCGGTTTTTCGCTGCGCCGTCGCAAGGACGTCTTTCAGCGCAGGAGGCAGGTCGCCAAAGGCCCCTTCCAGAGCCATTCCCAGGTAGCCGCTGACCACGGTGAGTGGGGCGCGCAGCTCATGGACCGCAATGCTCATGAACTCGCTTTTCGCCTGCTCCGCGACCTGGGCCTGCGCGATCAGGCGGGCATTGCGCAGGAGAAGCGCGCCGAGGGTGGAAAAGTGCTGCAGGGATTGGACCGCGACCGGGTCAAACGGCTCGTCCGTCTTTCGGCCCATCGCCAGCAACCCGATCGTCTCGCCGCCGACAGCCAGCGGAGCGACCAAAAACCGTCGATACGGCTGAACCACCGACTCGAGGCCTTCAGGCGCGCCGGTATATTCCGCGGCGGTAAGCTCCACCGCGCGGCCTCGTAAGACCCCGGCCAGCACTTTCGGCATCAGCGGCCAGCGGGTGCCGACGAGGCTCCCCGTCGGGGTCGATTCGATGACCATCTCGGCGCCTTCGAGACGGGCCAGCGAGGTGCCATCAGCGTCAACCGAGGCACCAGCCCGCTGCAGCAGGCGGCGCAGCACTTCGTCCAACTGCACCTGGCCGGCGACGTCCTCGGCTGCTTCCACCGCCTGGCGCAGCCGGGCAGCGGTCTCGTCGGCGCGGTTTCGTGCCGCCTGGCCTTCTTCAAAGAGTCGGGCGTTGCGGAGCGCGAGTCCGGAGATCGTTCCCAGCAGCGTCAATGTCGCCAGGTCATCGGACGTGAACGCCCGGTCCTCGTAGCGGCTGAACACCAGCATCCCGATCGCCTGGCCGCCGTGGACCAGTGGGACGACCGCGACGTGCCGCACGCTGGTGAGCGCCTCTCGGAACTCTGGCGCGGCCCTGTCGGCCGCCAATCGACCGCCGAAGGCCGGCAGCAAGGTGTCGATCGCCTTCTGCACCAGTGGCTGGCCCTCGAAATAGTCGAGAGAGTAGCGTTGCCCGACCCAGGTCAGCTCACCGGCGCGGCCGTAGGTTGCCTCGATCACGACGTGATCGCCGACCAGGCTGGAGAGGGTGGCCCGATCCGCCTGCACCGCGTGTGTCCCGCGCTCCAGGATGCGGGCGATCACGTCGCCCGGGTCGAGCGACCCGGCGACGTCGAGGGCGATCTGGATGAGTTCCCCGAAGTCCTGGGATGAATCGTCCGAGCGAGGCGACCTTACCGCCATGGCCGGCCCCGAGGCCACAACGCCACCATACAGCCCGAAAGATTACCAATTGTCAGGGGGGTGCGTTATGACACCGGGGGCACCGCGCGGAAGCCAACAGCAATGGTGTAAGCATGGAACCAACCGGTGGCCAGCGTCGAGGACGCGATCGACCTCGCCGCTGACCTGCTCGAACGGTGAGCGTTATCGGGTCGCCAAGGCGAACAGCGGGTTCGGCTTCCCGCTCTCGGCGTACTGCTTGAGTCGCTCGACGATCAGTCCCCAGGTGTAGTTGATCGACCCCAGATCGTCCTGTGACACGGAAGCCGGCCAGTCCGCGTGGCGGAAGAGGACGCCGGTCTCACCGTTGTCGGCGGGGGAGAGGTCCCAGCTCACTGTTGTCCCATCCCAGTTGGGAAAGTCGGCGAGCGCCGTCCACTTGACGCGCTTCCCCGGCTTGAGCTCGTCGACGCGCATCCGCTGGGTCGGACCCCC
>JALYYE010000028.1 GCA_030946735.1 Candidatus Dormiibacterota bacterium | reverse complement strand
CCGCCGGCCGGCTTTATCCTGGCCGCGGTCGTCATGACGCTACTGCTCGTGGTGCTGCACCGGGCCCGACCGGTCCCCTTGAATCGGACGTTTCGCAACCTTCAAATTCTCACCGCCGCACTGGTTTCCTATTCGCATGGGGCCAACGATGCCCAGAAAACTATGGCCGTGATCACGCTCGCGCTGGTGGCCACGGGTCATCTTCAGAAGTTCCAGGTTCCCGTTTGGGTCGTTCTCCTGTCCGCATCGGCGATCGCTTTTGGCACCTATGCGGGTGGATGGCGGATCATCAAAACGCTCGGCTGGCGCATCTACAAGCTGGACCCCGCAACCGGCTTCGCCGCGCAGCTGACCGGGGCCGCCGTGATCCAGTTCGCCACCCAATTTGGTCTTCCCGTATCAACCACGCACGTGGTGACGGGCTCCGTCATGGGGGCCGGCGCCTCGCAACGGCTTTCGGCCTTGCGATGGGGCGTGGGGGCCAACATTGTACTTGCCTGGGTGCTGACGATCCCGGCGGCTGGCCTGATGGCGTGGGTGGTTTACGCGGTCCTCAACACGGCCGGACTGCGCGGATAGCCTCCGAATCACGGCGCGGCGAGATAGCGGGCGCCGGTGATTTTTCCGGATGTCTCGTCGAGCACCCAGGTCGAGCCCTTTTCCATCATCGCGCGCGCCCGCTGAACGAGCCCCTGCGCGATCAGGCGCTCGAGCAATTCCTCGACCACGTCGCCGTGCGTACAGAGAACAACGTTGCAGCCGCGGAACTTCTCCACCAGCTGCAGCACGCCCTCGGCGCCCGCTCCCTCCTCCAATTCCTGGACCGGCTCGACGGGCAGCTTGCGACGCAGCCCCAGCGGCTCGACGGTTTGCAGGCAGCGGAGGTAAGCGCTGGAAAGGATGTTGTTGATCGGCTCGGGTTCGAGCCTGTCTGCCAGGGCATCCGCCTGTTGCCGGCCTGACTTCGTGAGTGGCCGCAGCCGGTCATCTCCGGTCCACTCGGATCGGTCGCCCGCCTTGGCGTGGCGAACGACATAGGCGGTCACGGGGTCGGCGTTATCCGGTCGCTTCGAGGTCGAGGGCGCGCAACAGAGCGCGGTCGCGACGGTAGCTGAGCAGGTCGGCGGCCTCGTCCACTGTGACCCAGCGAACTTCGTCGACCTCGGTTCCGGCGCGGAAGCGCCCGCCAACGACGTCCATCAGCCAGTAACAGGCAACTTTGTCCCGACCCTTGTGGTCGGCATATGCGGTGCAGCCTAGCGGCACGACCAGCTTGCAACGAAGGCCCGTCTCTTCCTCCACCTCGCGCAGGGCGGTTTCCTCGAGCGTCTCTCCGCGGTCGACCTTCCCCTTGGGGAACGACCAATCATCGTAACCGGGACGGTGGACGACGGCGACCCGCATGGTGCCGCGTGATCCGTTTCGGCGAATGACGCCTCCCGCGGCCCTGACCAGTTTGGCCTCATCGACGCTCAAGATTCTTGCCGCCATGGACACCCCTTGTGCAATGTGTTGCTGCGACGATGGCTTGGTCGACGCGACTCTGCCTATATCATCCACCTTCTGAGCCGCTTGCGGTCAAGTTTTTTCCAGACATTGTGCCACGCGACGCGATCGCGTGCGGCCGTCTCGCGCTCAAGCGCCGTGAGCGCACCCGCCACGAAAGCACGCGGTCCCCGGCCGGCCTGGCGCAACCACTCCTGCGCGGTCACGCTGTCCTGGTGGTCGCCAAGGATATCCTGCAGCGCCGCCGCGGCCTCGGCGGATCGGGAGGCGACTTTTCCGGCGATTGGCTCGGCGGCCTCCGCCGCATAGCGGACCCGCTTGGCCAGGATCCGAATGCGATGCAGCTCCGGATCGGCGGGTTGGTCGGGCAATGCAGCGATTTCTTTTCGCAGCTGCTTCCAGTCGCGTCGCGCCAGCGTGGGGACCACGAGTTCGGCGCGTTGGTGCGCAGCAGCGGTCAGGGCCGGGGCGCGTGAGGCTTCGACCAGCCGCTCGATCAGGTCGATATAGCGGTCGGAGCGCATGTCGAGTACCAAGCGGCCACGTGCCTCCTCACTTTCTGCCTGGAGCTCGGCCGAAAGGTCCGCCACAGTCGGGGCATCGTCCTCAACCAGCGCGTTGGTCCGCGAGCTGACCCGTTGAGCCATCACCTGCCGGTCGCGCACGCTGCCAAGTGCAGCACCGAGCCAGCGAAGGTCCCCGCGCAGGGTGTTGGCCCATTCGGTATCGAGCAGGCTGCGAAAGGTGCGCAGTTGCGAGCGCAGCCGACGGGTAGCGACGCGGGCGCGGTGCACGTCCTCCGGGTCATCCCCCAGCCGCACGCCCGGGTCATGGCGCATGAGGCTCGCGACCGATACCGCGATGGCATGGCGAACCAGCTCGCCGGCTGTCGACGACGGGTTCAACGCCACCGGGTCGACTTCTGGCACGGCAGTCGCGCGCGCCCCGAGCGCGCGCACCAGCTTGGACGCCTGGTCTTCGTCGGCCGCGCCGGCGCCGCGCAGGCGGGCAAGGATGGGGTCGAGGAGCCGCTCCGCCGACTGGTCCTTCAGCTCCACTTCCACCTCGCGGAAGCGGTTCTGCACGCGCAGGCCCTGGATCACCGAAACGTCGTCATCGACGACCTCGGCGAGCACGCTTCCCTCGCGATTCTTGAGCTGGACGCGCCGGCGCAGTGTCGAGAGGCTGGCCACGGGCACGAGAGTTGCGTGCCGGACGTAGGCGATGACGAGCGCGACGGCCGCGTCGGGTGGCTGGCTAGCTTCACCCGGAAACTCGAGCTCTCGGCGGGTCAGCGCCGGCCCCTCCGTGGTCGACGGCAGTTTCAGCGTCCAGCCCTCGCCCTGGCGGATCCGAAGGTTGGCGCCCCAGCGCGTCAGCCGCAGGTCCGGCGTGTCGTAATAAACCGTCTCCAGGCGCCGCTCATCGACAGGGCTGGCTTCGACCGCGGCGGCTAGGTCCTCCAGGTCGGGCAGCGAAAAGGCCGGCGACGCCGCGAGTTTGACCTCGCGCTCAAGCATCCGGCGCGGATCCGTTGGTCGACGCCGCGCGGGCTTCGGCGAGCTGCTCGAAGACCTGCTGCGCGTTGACGCCCTTGATGGTCGGTTGCTTGGACCAGGACCCGTCGGCATGGAGCTCCCAGGCGAGGACATCATCCTCGAGCTCGACATCGAGGATCTGGACGAGGCGTTCCTGCAATGCTCGGTCCACGACCGGCACCATCGCCTCTACACGCCGATCGAGGTTACGCGGCATCAGGTCCGATGATCCGAGGTAGAACTCGGCGGCGTCGCCGTCCGGACCGAAGCGAAAGATGCGGGAGTGCTCGAGGAAACGCCCAACCAGCGAGCGGACTCGGACCCGGTCGGAAAGGCCGGGCACGCCGGGGCGAAGGCTGCAGAGACCGCGGACGATCAGGTCGATCTGCGTCCCGGATTGCGAGGCGGCGTAGAGAGCCTCGACGATTTCCGGATCGACCAGGCTGTTGACCTTGAGAACGATGCGACCCCCGCCGGGCCGAGCAGCTTCGCGACGGATCAGGCGGATGATGTTGGACCGCAACCCGACGGGTGCGACCAGCAACCGTCCGAAGCGGCGCTGCCGGCTATAGCCGGTCAGAAAATTGAACAGCTCCGAGACGTCAGCTCCCAGCTCGGGGTCCGCCGAGAGCAGGCCAACGTCCTCGTAGATCTGCGCCGTCTTAGGATTGTAGTTACCCGTGCCCACGTGCACGTAGCGTCGAATCTGGTCTCCCTCTCGGCGGACGACCAGCGCGACCTTGGCGTGCGTCTTGAGCCCCACAACGCCGTACACGACATGAACGCCGACCTGCTCGAGCGCCTGAGCCCAGGCGATATTCGCCTGTTCGTCGCCGCGCGCTTTGAGCTCAACCAGGGCCACGACTTGCTTGCCGCTCTCGGCCGCCCGGATCAGCGCCCGCACGATCGGGCTCACCGGGCCGGAGGTCCGGTAGAGCGTCTGCTTGATCGCCAGGACATCCGGATCCTTGGCTGCCTGGTCGATAAAAGCCTCGGCCGAGGTGGTAAAGGAGTCATACGGGTGATGGACGAGGACGTCACCCTCCTTAAGGGCCTCGAAAAGGTCCGCCTGCTCGACGCCCGCGCCCTGCAGTCGACGCTGCGTGACCGGTGTCCACGGCTCGTCCTTGAGGTCCGGACGGTCCAGGGCGTAAATCGCCCAAAGGCTGCTCAAGTCGAGCAGCCCGTCGACGCGGTAGACATCGGTCGGCTCCAGATCGAGCTCGCGAACGAGCAGGTCCAGGACCTCGCCCGACATGGCTGCGTCGACCTCGAGTCGGACGACCTGCGCCCGGCGTTGCTGACGGCGCAACTCGCTCTGGATCGCCGCCAAAAGATCGGCGGCCTCTTCGTCGACGAGGTCGAGGTCCGCGTCGCGCGTCACGCGGAATGGATGCTGGCTTACGATCTCCATTCCGGGGAACAGCGCGTCCAGGTGGGCGGCGATTACTTGCTCGAGTGGAACGAAACGCGTGCCGTCGGGCAAGGGGATGAAACGAGGCAGCAGCGGCGGGACCTTGACGCGGGCGAAGCGCATCTGATGGCGCACCGGGTCACGGACCATCACCGCCAGGTTGAGCGAGAGGTGCGAGATGTAGGGGAATGGATGCGCCGGGTCAACGGCCAGCGGCGTGAGGACGGGAAAGATGCGGGCGCGAAACTCGGCGGCCAGGAAGTCGCGGTCCGCCTGGCCGAGCTCGGCCACCCTGTCGATGGAAACACCCTGCTGCTCGAGGGCGGGCGCCACGCGGCTGGTGAAGAGGTTGGTGCTGCGCTCGAGCAGGCTCCCCGCCCGCTGATGGATCGCTCGCAGCTGCTCGCCCGTGGTCATACCGTCGGGTGAGGTCTGGGGCAGGGCGGCGTGCACCTGTTCCTTTAGACCGGCGACACGGACCTGGAAGAACTGGTCGACATTCTCGCCGAGGATCGCCAGGAAGCGCACCCGTTCGAGCAGTGCAAGGGATTCCTCCTCCGCCATGGCCAGAACCCGCTCGTCGAAGTCGAGCTGGGAAAGCTCGCGGTTGATGTAGTGCGACGGAGCCTGGGGCTGCGGCGGACCCGGCTGGACGGGTGGCTCCTGAATGATGGCCGCATCCTGAACGGTAAGTGACGGAACAGCCAAAAACTGGCCGGAGAGTGTTGTTGGAACGCCCTGGGCAGCCGGCGACGCCACAGATTGGAGTGGTGCTTCCCCCACCGAATCAGTATAGATAGGGCAGATTAAGGGACGGTTTGCGGCTGGAACGCCGCTCCGCCGCGTGAATCCCGCCAAAAGCGGTCTCTGCCATGACAGGCGAAGCTGTACTATCCGGAGCGGGCCGGGTTTGGGGGCCCGCACGCACTCGCGGAGGTAGCTTTGCCACTCTTCCTCGACCGCCACGATATCCTCGGCGCAACGGCCGTGGACTTGGCCATGGCGCACGCCCGAGACGTGCAGATCGAAAAGCAGTACGGCGTCAAGTACATCACCTACTGGTTCGACCCGAGCCGTGGGACGGCCTTCTGCTTGGCGGAGGGCCCTGATGCGGTCGCGGTGGAGGCGGTCCACCGCGATTCGCATGGGCTGACCGCCTCGCGAATCATTCTGGTCGACCCGCGCTCGGTCGCGTCGTTCATGGGCGCGATCCTCGAGCCGGAGCTAGGCGAGCCTTTCGCGCGGACCGCCTTCCGAGCGATCCTGTTCACCGACATCGAGGGCTCCACCGCTCTGACAATGCGGGTAGGCGACGTCCGCGCGATGGGTCTCGTTCGGGCGCACGATGCCATCGTCCGGGCTGCGCTTGGCACCTATGGGGGGCTCGAGGTGAAGCACACCGGCGATGGGATCATGGCTTCCTTTACCTCGGTCACGGACGCGGTTCGGTGCGCGGTCGAGATCCAGAGCCGGGTGGCCGAGCGCAACACCGGAGCTACGGACGCGCTGCGGCTCCGCGTCGGTGTCAGCTGCGG
>JALYYE010000009.1 GCA_030946735.1 Candidatus Dormiibacterota bacterium | reverse complement strand
CTCAGTCATGGCGCGCTCGCTGGGATCATCATCACTGTAGGGCTGCTGGTCCAGCTGCGGTCGCCTGCGCGCAAGATCGCTGGGGTGCAGCAGGCCGTCCTCGGGATTCTTGCCTTCCTTATCACGGCCCTGATCGGTGGTCGGCAAGAGCCTCTGCAGGAGTCGCTGCTCTTCCTGGCCGCCATGGCGATCCTTGTAACACTTCATCCCGCCCGTCAAGAATTCCTCAAGCCGGGCGCGCGACTCAGCCCGGCCATGGCCGCAATCTCGGTGCTCGGCGCTATCCCAGCGATCGGTTACGCCGTAAGCATGCTTGTCCAGGCGCGCCAGTTCGTTGGCCCACCTCACCACGCCGACCGTTTCGCGGAAATGGCGGCCGCAGCTATTGCCATCGTGCTGGTTGGCATGCTCGCTTCCCTGAAGTCACAGGGGTGGCGGATCGCGGCGTGGAGCGCCGGCGCGGCGTCCATCGTCGTCGGCATGGCATCAGTCGTGTTCCCCGATGCCCCGGGAGCCGTGGGCCGAGTCTGGGGGACGCTAGCCGTGGGCGCAGGCGTCCTATTTCTCGTTCTTGCTGAGTTGGAGACCATTCGCAGCGCCGCCAAGTCTGCCACCCCGTCCCGCCAGTGAACCAGCCGACCTGGTGGCACGCCTGCAACGCCGCGAAGCGTGAAGCAGGGCGCCCGGTTGAAGGCGATGGCTGGGGCGCTAGGATTCGAACCTAGGTTTACCTGATCCAGAGTCAGGCGCCTTACCACTTGGCCACGCCCCAGCGGTCGGCTTAGGCGGGGACAGTCTAGCAGAGGGTCGATCACAATTCAGCTATGCCCAAGGCCAAATCCGGTGAAGGAGTCCTCGCGCTTGACCTCGGCACGTCCTCGGTCCGCGCCGTCGTCTACGACACCCGCGGCGCGATGGTGGAACCGACCCTGACCGACCTCCCCTACAAGGTCCGCACGACGGAATCGGGCGAGGTTTCCTCGGACCCGGACGCGCTCGTCAAGCTGATCGCCCAGAGCATCGACGGTGCGTTGAAGGCGGCGCGTAAAGAGAAGGTCGACATCCTCGGCGTTGGTGTCTCGTGCTACTGGCACAGCGTGATGGGTGTCGATCGCGCTGGTCGCCCCACCACCGAGCTCCTCACCTGGGCCGATACGCGGAGCGCGCACGAAACCCGCGGCCTGCGCACCCACTTCGACGAGCGCGCCTATCACGCCCGCACCGGGTGCTTCTTTCACGCCAGCTACTGGCCGGCCAAGCTCCGCTGGCTGCAAGCCACCCGCCGCGCTGCCTTCCGTCGCACCGCGCGCTGGATCTCGCTGGCCGAATACCTCTACCAGGAGTTCCACGGAGATATGCGGGTCAGCCACTCGATCGCCTCCGGGACGGGGCTCCTCGATGTCCATCGCTGCCAGTGGGATGACGACGCCCTCCGCCTCGCCGGCATCTCCGCGGACCATCTATCGCCCCTGGCCGATTGGGATGAGCCGGCTCGCTCATTGCGCTCGAGGTTTGCCGGCCGCTGGCCGGAGTTGCGGGCCGTGCCATGGTATTTGCCCCTCGGCGACGGTGGGCTGGCGAACATCGGCGCGGGATGCGTCAGTCCTCGCTGGCCCTGCGCCACGATTGGAACCTCGAGCGCTCTCCGCGTGCTCCTCGATCGCAAGCGCGTCACCGTGCCGTGGGGCACCTTCGTCTACCGCGTCGATCGCCATCACTACGTGCTCGGCGGCGCGCTCAGCGAGGGCGGCAACGTGATCCGTTGGTTCACGGACAACCTCGGCCTCAAACCCAAGAAAAAATACGAACGGGCGGCCGGCGCCCTCCCGCCCGACAGCCATGGCCTCACCGTCCTTCCCTTCTGGGCCGGTGAGCGGAGTCCCAACTGGCGCGGCGATGCGCGCGCCGTGATCGCCGGGCTCTCCCTCGGCACGCAACCGGCGCAGTTGCTGCGGGCGGCGATGGAGTCGATCACCTACCAGCTGGTCGCAGTCGCCGCGGCGATGCGACGCGTCATGCCTCAACCGGAATCGGTGATTGCCACCGGAGGCCAGTTGATCCACTCACCAGCCTGGAGCCAGATGCTCGCCGATGGGCTCAATCTCCGGGTAACGACCTCGCCGCAGTCGGAAGCCTCGAGCCGGGGGGCCGCCCTGCTCGTGCTCCACGCCCTCGGCAAATTCCCGAAACTCTGGTCGTTACGTCCGGCGCGCGGCCGCAGCTACCGCCCGCGCGCCGCCGTGCATGCCCGCTACGAGCGCGCGCGACGGCGCCAGCGAGTGCTCTATGACCTTCTGTTTCCGCCGCTCGGTCGGCCCGAGCATGCCACGCCTATCGCCGCGGTGGGATCAGGTTCCAGAAAGAAGGATCTTCGAAGCCCAGCCGCCAAACACTGATCCCCTTCAACCCGTACTCGTACATCAGGGGCAGCTTGCGCCGCAGCGTGTCGGTGCTCTGGATCCACAGCTCGTGCTGCACCCCGTAGGCGCTGTAGCCGAAGTGCATCTCCTCCTCGACCGCATCGAACGCCGGCGTGGCGCCGTGCGCCTGGGCGAGCGTCATCGCGTCGGCGTATGAGCTCGAGGTCAGGCGCCCGACGCCGGTCCAATCGTGGTAGTAGGTGGGAAGGCCGATCGTCGCCTTCTCGGGCGGGACGCCTTGCAGCGAGAACTCGAGCGCTTGACGCATCCAGGGCGTACCGGAGACCGCCCCCGGCGGCGTGACGCCGTTGTGCTCATCGTAGGTCATGAACGACAGGAAGTCGGCGGCCCTGGCGAGCGCCGCGAAGTCATAGGCGCCGGACCACTGGCGGAAATAGTCGAGCAGCGTCCCGCTGGCGCTGGCATCGCCCGGCAGTCTGGGAATCACGGCAATCGACAGGTTCAGGCCCGCCGCATGGAAGGCCTTGGCGCAGTCTTGCACCAGCAAGGTCAAGAGGTCGCGATCGGTCCAGCGAACCTGCTCGAAGTCCAGCTGGAACCCGGCGTAGCCGTAGGTCTTGGCCTCGTTGACCAGGTTGGCGGCTAAGGCGGCGCGCCGGGCTGGGTCCGCCAGGATCGCGTGCGCGACTTCCGGATCGACATCCTTATTAACAACCAGCGGAATGATCGCGACACCGCCGGCGTGTGCCGCATCGATCACGTCGCGTCGCGCATAACCGGTGATGCCCCCGTCGGCATTCGCGTCGTACCAGCCGGGACTGAGCACGTCGATTTGGCGCAGATGGGCGAGGAGCGAGGCGCGGCCATCATCGGTGTTGACGTAGTACATCTGGACCATGCGGCCCGGCAGCACCCGGGTCAGCGTCGAGGGGACCGCCAGCTCGGCCGTGTTGCCGTCGCGGCTCCATGTTCCATCCGCGGCCTTGATCCCAGGGCCGATGGTGACGACGGCTTGATCCGACAACCCAAAGCCGGTCGAGACGAGGTCGACGGTTTGGGCATCGCGCCACGTGAAGGTGGGGTGCCCCGTCATCCGCATGTGGTCCTGCGCCTGGGCGCGGTCGGCGACGGGCCGCGCGAATCGGACCGTCGCCGCGATGCTGGCCGGCGCGTCAACCTGCAGGTGATAGAGATGCATCGCCACGTCCGCTCGCAGCGGTGGGACGACCTGGAACCCCGCGCGCACGTGCATCGCCCCCACGGTCAACTGGACGGTGTGCTTGCTGCCCATGGCGAGCGGACCGGGAAGGGCCACCCGCAGCAGCGCCCCCACCGGTGACGCGGTGAGCGCCACCGGGCGCCCATCCATGAAGAGGCGCCAGTCGCCCGCCCGCAGAGGGTGGCTGACTTTGATCACAAGCTCGGGTTTTGGCGAAACCTCCGGCAGCGCCGCGGACAGGATGGACGCGCCGTCCACATCCATGGCATCGACGTTGACGACCGGCATGGGGTTGAGTTCGGTCGCCGCCAGGCCCCCTATCAGCAGAATTCCGGTGGAGATTGCCCCGGCGCCCAAGAAGACGGGAAGGCGCATGCCGGTCGCGAGTATCGTCGGGCGCCATCGCCATCGCAAACGATCGTCATGGCATCAACTGAGCCTCATCCGTTAGTGCCTTACAGCGTCCTGGCGCTATCAGATTTGCTTCGTTTGTCGCCCGCGAATGGGGGGTAGGCTGATGGCGTGGACATGCTCGATATCCTCCGCCGGCAAGCGGGTCGCTTTCAGTGCCCCAAGTGCGGGAAGAGCCTGGCTGACTGCCAGCTCGAGATGGTGGCGCACCAGGAGGACCAGTCCCTGGTGAAGGTGACCTGCGCCCACTGCCAGGACATGCGGGTGATCGCCGTCGCGATCGCCGCCGAGGCCGAGGCCGCGCCCGTGATCGACGTTCGGGACGAGCCGGCCGACGAGCTCGGAGCGCCCATCACCACGAACGACGTCCTCGATGCCAGGCTGGCGCTGGCCGGCCTCGAGGGGGACCTCGCCAGCCTGCTTCGCTGACCCTGTCACCAAGCGGTAACAATCCGCGCCGACCGGCCGGGCGGACACCGCGACGGCTGGACTTCGCCCCGGATCGACTCTAAGATTGGCCCCGTGAAGCGGGGGTGGCGCCGTGCCCTGGGGGCAAGCCTGATCGCGCTGGCGTCGTGGTCGGCGAGCTCCCTCTCGGCGATTGCGGCGCCCGCCGTCGCCGTCCCCACCTTCAGTCAGCGGTCGCACCTTTGGTCGCGAGATGCGCTCGGCAGCGACCCCGTCGACACCATCGGTTCATCCGGTTGCGCCCTCACCGCGGTCACGATGGTGACGGCGGCCTTCGGCTACTCGACGAACCCGCAGCAGCTGAACCGCTGGCTCACCGCTCACGGCGGCTACATCGAGAACGACCTGCTGCTCTGGCGCCAGGCGGCAGCGGCCACTCAGGGCTCGGTACGGTGGCAGTGGCTCCACGTGCCGGGGATCGCTTCTCAGCTCAAGACCGACGACCAGGACATCGAAGACCTTCCGCCGCAGTCAGTGGTCGAGGCGCAACTCGACGCCGGCCGGCTGGTGGTCGCCGAGGTCCGGCTTCAGGGACACATGCACTTCGTGGTCCTGACCGGCCACAGCGGCCGCATCCTCTATATCAATGACCCGTGGTATGGGGATCGCACCACGCTGCAAGCGCGCTACGGCAGCTACCAGCAGGCGGTTCACTCCGCTCAGGTCTACTACCGCGGCTAGGACGCTGGCTCAGGCCGCGGCCGCCAGCTCTTCGTCGTAACCGGCCGAACCCCACTGGCGCGTCCGCTGCGCCAGCGCGGCGCACATGTTCTCGAAGGTGTCTTCCCGGAAGAGCGCGCGGTCCAGCTTTACCACCTGGCTGCCGGCGGCAATCTCCAGGTGACCGCCCTTGCGGGTGATGACCTGGTTCGTCCCCTGCACGCGGTCCCAGGGGATCAGGCGGGGCTGGCGATTCAGCCACGCGTGACCGACCGGCCGAAGCGCGACCCCCTCGCGAGTCACGATTACCTCTGTCCACTCGATGAAGAAGCTGTGGAAGAGCAAGCCGAGGCTGAAGGCCATGCCGCAACCCATGGCGATGGCCAGGGCCGCGAACGAGCCACTGTGGGTTTCCGAGATTTCCACGACGGCGAGAACAAAGCCCAGGGCACACGCCGCAATCGGCACGCCGGGCCAGAGGATCACGAGGCGGTTCAACGGGCTATCTGGCCGAAAGCTCATGCGTGCTCATACCGTATCGGCGCAGATCGAAGACAACATTTCGGCAATCGATTCGCCGCAAGAATGTTTCCGTCGCGTGACGGACGGGCTAGACGTCGAGTTCTTTGACGTCGAGGTCGCGCAATTCGGGCGGCGCCGAGAGCCCGTTGTCGACCAGGATTCGGAGCAGCCGCAGCACGTAGCGGGCGCCGTTCAGATTGACCCCGTGCTGGCGGGTCAGCGTCTGGATCGCCTGCAGCTTGCGGATGTCCCGCTGCGAGAATCGGCGCCGGTTGGTAGAGGTCCGCTTGGGCACCACCAGGCCGAGGTGCTCGTACATCATCAGCGTGCGCGGATGCGTCTGCAGAATCTCCGAAGCGACGCTGATGGTATAGATCGGCTTATCGAGGGAGAGACTGGTGTCGCTCGGGGCGCGGCGGGTTACTCCTTTAGCCAATCCTCGATGCCCTCTGAGAGGCTCGTCGGCGTCGTACGCGCCTTGATGAGGTACTCGTGCGCCCCCAGCCGCAGCCCTCGCGCGACCAGGTCTTCTTCATCGTAGTTAGAGAGGATGATAACCGGAATCTCGCGGGTCTTATCCTGCGCCCGCAATTTCCTCAACACCTCGAGGCCGTCCATCTTGGGAAGGCGAATGTCGAGAAAGATGATGTCCGGCTTGAGGTCACTGGCCTTCTTCAGGCCCTCCTCGCCATCGAGGGCGGTGTTGACGCGGTAGCCATCCAGTTCCAGCTTCAGGCGGTACATCTCGAGCACGGACGGATCGTCCTCGACCAGGAGAACGTCGACCAGGTCTTCATCGGCCTGGGTAGCCTGGCCCGCCGGGCTCGCGCCGGCGGTGCGGCGCGTCTTATTTTCCATAACACTCCCCTTGGCGCGAAGCAGTATAGACGAAGTGGGTGCATCTTTCGATCTTTACGGGAAGCAATACGTCGGACTCCTCGCGAGGCATACGCTCACGTCTCAAACGCTCGGACGGCACGTCCCGCGCCCCTCGCGTGGGCGACGCCCGGCCGGGACCAACGGACCCCAAAAAAGTTAAGGCCCTCCGAAGGGAGGGCCCGAAGAGGGGGGCAAAGGAACTATTCCGGATTATAGAGGCGACCGAGAGTCTTGTCAACACCGAGACCATCAGAAAGTATCCTGCCCCAACTATCGATAAAGTGCCCAGCGCGCTCCAAGGCGCTGCGCACCAAATCCGGCTGCGCGGGAAAGAAGACAGCCGCCGGAAATGACCGCGGGTGGGCTTTAGACGTCCAGCAGCGTGACGTCGATGTCGCGTAGCTCGACGGGCCCCGCGAGCTGATGCTCCTGGAGCAGCTTGAGCAGCTTCAGGATGTAGCGCACACCGGCCAGGTTCACCGAATGATGGCGGGTCAGCTTCTGGATGGTCTGCAGCTTCATGACGTCCCGCTGCGAGAAGCGCCGCCGGTTGGTCGACGTCCGCTTGGGTACGACCAGGCCGAGGTGCTCGTACATCATGAGTGTCCGAGGGTGGGTTTCGAGGATCTCGGATGCCACGCTGATGGTGTAGATCGGCTTGTCGAGGGAGATATTCGTGTCGCGCCGGGTATCACGCTTGACAGCGGTTGCCATAGGAGCCTCCATGATGTGTCTGCCTCCCGGTCTTGAATACGACAAACGCCGCGTGATATCTCCGACCGGCGAAATCCTCCAGAGTATAGGGGCACCGTCGCGCCAGCTCAACGCAAGATCCGTAAATACATGTGAACTCACATGAGGGCCCCGGTGAGCGCTCACGAAGTAGACGGAACTGTAGTGTCGCGCTATAATGTTTGCTAACAGGCGCCGTAACGCGCTAAAACCGGAGGTGCACAAATGGGCGAATTCGGTGACAAGGTCGAAGGCGAAGTCAAGGATACCGGCGGCAAACTGAGCGGCGACAAGAAGATGGAGTGGGAAGGCAAGGCTCAGAAGGCGAAGGGCAAGGTCGAGGAGGCCGGTCGCGAGGTGACCCAAGGCGATCCGACGACCGAGGAGCCCGCCAAAGACAAGGGCCTGTAGGCGAGATCGAAGGGCCGGCCCACGTGGGCCGGTCTTTTTTTATCGGGGGGTGGCCGGGGGCCTGCTCGCGGCGGGCGGCGATGACTCGGCGTTGGCGGCTTCCGCGGGACCCGTGGTTCCAGCCGGACGGCGACCGGCGTGGTAGCGGGTTGGGCTTTCCGTTGATGAGGGTAAGCCACCGCTTCGCACCCGGATGTGGCTCAGCGTCGATTCGCGCAGGATGAGGAACAGCAGGAGCGCGATCGACCCCAGGAGGAAGTTCGTTCCGAGCCAGCTGTAATTGATGAAGAAGCCCACGACGAACCCAATCAGCGCCATCAGGAAGGCGGCGATCGTCCCCACATGGGTGAACTCATCCTGGAGGTGATGCCGCGGGAAGATTTGCGCCAGCCGGTGCTCGATACCGCCACCCGCGTGATGGCTAGCGGGCGCGGCCGAGGAACTCGCGGGGGCGGAGGATGGGGCCGATGCTGACCCGGCACCCGGGTCGGACTGCGACTTGCCGCAGAAGCGGCAGAAACGGGCGCCCACTTCGATGGACTTGCCGCAGGAGCGGCAGAACACCGTCCCCGCGTTCGCCACCGGTTCCGAACTCGACAAAGCCGCCCCATTATACGGGCGGGAATGGCGATCCGCTGGCTTTTGCGGCCGGCGTAACTAAAGGCGCCACCCGCCCGTTGGACAGGGCAGCCGGGGAACATTTGGGACCCACCCACAGCAAAGGTGCTCCGGTTAGGTTATACTGACTAAGTCAAGTTTTCGGAAGCAGGATAGTACGATTTAAGGGGCCTGATTTGCTCAGCATCCGCCACGCGACTCACCCAGCGTCCGCCAGCGGCCTCTCATCTCTCGCAGCTCGCCGACGCCAGATCCGGCGTCAGCGCCGGTCCGGGTTGCGGACCCTCGCCAGCGGGGCGGGGTGGGGAGCGGTTATCCTCGTCTCTCTGTGGCTCCTGCTTTCCGGGATCTTCGGGTTTCTGAGCGCCTAGCCGCCCGGCGGCGGAGCCAGCGCAATCTAGCTGTCTGGCGCAAGCGTAGCCGTAGCGACTTTCGTCGCGTCGTGATTCTCGGCCTGATCGTCGTCTTCCTCATCCCACTGATGGGTATCCCCGCGATCACTGCGCAGGCGGTTGGTCCCCTTCCCGCCGTCAGCGGGCTCGCCTCCAACAAGATGGACCAGGACACCCTCATCTACGATCGCCACGGGACGTTGCTGGCGGACATCGGCAAGTCCGGCGACCATCGCATCGTGGTGCCACTCAATTACATCTCGCCCTGGGTCGTGAAAGCCACCCTCGCCACCGAGGACCGCACCTTCTACTCCAACAGTGGCATCGACCTGGGCGGCATCATGCGGGCGGCGATCGCGAACTATCAGCACCACAAGGTGACGCAAGGCGGCAGCACCATCAGTCAGCAGTTGGTCAAGCAGGTCTACATCGGATCGAATGCTCCCGCCGACATCCAGCGCAAGTTGAGAGAAGGCATCCTCGCCATCGAGCTGAACCGTGAGTACAGCAAGAGCCAGATCCTGGAGATGTATCTCAACACCATCTTCTACGGCAGTCAGACCTACGGGATCGAGGCCGCCGCTCGGAGCTACTTCCAGTCGAACGCGCACGACCTCACCCTGGCGCAGGCCGCTATGCTTGCCGGTTTGCCGCAGGCGCCGACGCAGTACAACCCGGTGGTGAGCTTTGCGTCGGCGAAGCAACGGCAGGCGCAGGTGCTGGCGGCGATGGTCGGTGAGAAGTACATCACCGCGGCGCAGGCCGAAGCGGCCTATGCCGTCAAGCTGCAGGTCTCTCCGCCGATCACCAAGTTCGAGGCACCATATTTCGTCGACTACGTCCTGAAGACGCTCGCCAAAGACCACCACATCACCTCCGACAACCGGAAGGGCTATCGCGTCTACACCAGCCTCGACCTGAATCTCCAGCACATGGCGGAGCAGGTGGTCCACGAGCAGATCGCGCAGAAAGGGAACTTTTACAACTTCCATGACGCCGCCCTGGTCAGTATGAATCCGAAAACCGGCGAGGTTCTCGCCATGGTCGGCGGGGATGATTACAACCGGCCGGGCGGACAGTTCAACCTCGCCTACGACGTGCCGCGGCCTCCGGGATCCAGCTTCAAGATCTTCACCTACACCGCTGCCATCGAGAGCCGCAAGGTGAACATGCTGAGCCCGGTGCTCGACGACTCCATGGTCTTCCCCGTCGGTGGCGATGGTCCTGGTTTGGTAAGCGGCTTCGCCAAGTACATTCCCCAGAACTACGACCGTCGCTTCCACGGCACGCTGCCGCTGAAGATGGCGATGGGCAACTCGCTCAACATTCCCGCACTCAAAGTCGAGCTGCGCACCGGGATCCCCGCGGTGGTCGACATGGCGTCACGTTTGGGGCTGACATGCCTGGGCGAACCCTGCGGCTCGAAGAAGCCTGAAGACTATGGCATGAGCCTGACGCTCGGCGCCTATCCCGTGCGCCTGGCCGACATGGCCACCGCCGCGTCCACCCTCGCGACGCTGGGCGTCCGCCACCGTGAGGCACCCATCCTCAACATCAAGGACGGCCTGGGACACGATGTCTTCACCTACGATCCGGCCAAGAACGAGTACCGCGCCATCGATCCCGGAGTCGCCTTCATCATCGCGTCGATCATGTCCGACGACCGCAACCGTTGCATGTCCTTTGGCTGCCACGGTGACCTGACCCTCCCCGGCCGCCACGTCGGCGCCAAGACGGGCACGACCAACGACTTCAAAGACAACTGGACGGTGGGCTTCACCCCCAGCCTGGCGACGGCCGTCTGGGTGGGTAACCCCGACAACAAGCCGCTCAGTCACAACTCCACCGGTATCGTGGGCGCCGCACCCATCTGGCACAAGTTCATGATTCAGGCGCTGGGCGCCATCCCCGACGAGTGGTACCCGGTGCCGGCCGGCCTCCACCAAATCGGCCAGGACTTCTTCTTGCCCGGCACCGAAAACCTGCCCAGGACGCTGGCGCAACCCTGGCCGCAGTGCAAGCTGCCGGCCAACTACAACCCCTACTCGCTGACTTATGGGCAGATTACCGTTGACGGCGTCTACTGCATCGTCAACCCGCCGCCGCCGCCACCGGCTCCTCCAGCGCCTGCGCCGACACCCACACCGTCACCGACGCCGCAGGGACAACACGACTAGTGGCTCGACCGGTTCGAGCCGGCGGAGTTCGCGGTTAGGCCATCCCCGGCTGGTCGCTTGACGCCTTTTCCCGACCCTGCTCACCGTCACCGAACGGCCGGCGCGACGCCAGCTCGCCGGCGCGGTCGCGCAGCTCGATGCCCCGCTGCATCAGGTCGTCCCGCATCTCTTCGCCCGACTTGGGCGCCAGCAGCAGCGCCAGGCCGAAGCCGACCGCGACCCCGATCAGCAGCCCGGTGACGAACCGCTCCACGCCGCTGTCGCTCTCCTGGGTGATCCGGGTCCGGCGCAGGGCCGCCACCGCGTCCGTGAGCCGGTCTTTAACCTCGAAGTCCTGGGCTGCCTTGTTGGCCCGATCGAGCAACTCGCTTAACCGGTCGACCGTCTTCTCCACCGTCTGATCCATCGTCGTCCTCCCTATGGCCGCGTGGCCTTGCTTTCTGTTCCGCCTGTCGTCCGCCGCCGGGTTGTCGCCGCCGCGGCCCCGCCGCTATCGGCGGACAGCATGGCCTCCGCCTGGCCCAGCAGCCGGGAAACCCGGCGCCGGGTATTCACACCCGAATCGGGGGCA
>JALYYE010000006.1 GCA_030946735.1 Candidatus Dormiibacterota bacterium | reverse complement strand
CTCGCTCTCGACATCGGCCCACGTGATTGGGACGGCGATTGGCGCTCCAGGCCGGGCTCGCACGGCGTAGGGCGCCACAGCCGTCTGGGCATAGGCGTTTCGGTTGACGTCGAGGAAAAGGCGCCCTTCGCGTTTCTGCTTGATGAACTCGGTGGTCAGGTGATCGGGGTCAGCGGCCGCGAGCCGCTGGGAGACGGCGTCGGCAAAGACGTGGACCTGGTCGAAGGTGGGACCAACTGTGATCGGCGCGATCACATGAAGGCCACGCGAGCCCGTCACCTTGACGAACGGAACCAGCTTCAGCTCCTCGAGAAGAGCCTTCAGCGTGAGGGCGGTCCTTCGAACCAGACTGAAGTCATCGTCCGCCGGGTCCAGATCGAACATCACCATGTCGGGTTGGTTGATCGCCTGGATGCGCGAGAGCCAGACGTGCGCCGTGATCATGTTGTACTGGGCTAGGTAGACGAGGGTCGCTGCGTTCTCGATCACGGCGTGCGTGATAGTGCCGCCTTTGTTGAGGTCGACCGTCGCCCGCTTGATCCACGCTGGAAACGACTCGGGTACGCGCTTCTGCTGAATGGGGCGATACGCGATCCCTCCAGGGAATCGATTCATGTGCAGCGGACGGTCGCGGACGTGCGGAATCACGCGCGGCGCAATGTGCTGGAAGTAGTCGGCGAGCTCGCCCTTGGTAATGCCGTCGGCAGGGAAGAGGACCTTCTCGGGATGGGTGATGGTGATCTCGTGCCCGTCGATGGTCGGCATCGTTACAGCCGTTAGCTAGTCATCTCGGTCGAGGGACCATCGTGAGCTTCGTGCGGCTCATCCACCGGGACACCGGCTCCCTCGAGGACGGCGGCGACGAAATCCGGTTCGGGGAGGGCGCCGACGAAGGTCGCTCGGCGATTGATCACCGTATGCGGCACGCCCCGGACGCGGAACTGGTTCGACAGGTACGGGAATTCGTTGGCCTCAACGCAGACGGCCCGCACCTGCGGTGAGGCTAGCGCCATACGGTTGGCCAGGCTCACGGCCCGGGGACAGTAGGGTCAAGTCGGCGTGGCAAAGACCATCACCTCTGTGAGCTCGGTTAGCTTCGCCAGCGCCTCCAGGCTCTGCTCGCTCAGGCCGTGCTCTGCCCGCGAGACCCGCTCGAGGGCGTCGATCAGGGCCGGAAACTCCGTCCCGGTGGCGAGGCCCTGGAAACGAATGCGTCCGGTTTCGGAGTCTGAAGCAACGGCGATGGTGGGAACGTCCCCGATGCCATCGGCGGCCGCACGCTCGTCGTCCCGATTCACGTCGACGATGTCCATCGTGATCTTCTCGGGGGCGGCGTCATGCAGCGCCTCCGCCATCTGACGGGCGTCCTCGCAGGTGGCGCAGCCGACGCCAGTCGGGAGGATCAGGCGCGACGAGCCGGGGCGGGTGTAGACCGTGAGATGGACGGGGCCGCTGAGGCTGGTCTCGAAGCGATCCTTGAGCTGCTGGCGAACCTCCTCCGGGATGAGAGCCATATGAAGGTAATACCAGACCCCGGGTAGAAAGGTACCTCGCAAGCTTGCATTGCGCGCGCAAGGCTCGGCGCAATCCCCCTGACTGATGATCGGGGCGGTGCGCTTGATGCGTCTATCCCTGCGTGCAAAAATCGTCGGCCCGTTCGTGCTGATCGTCGCCCTCATCGGCACGATCGGTACGGCTGCCGTTACAGCCCTGGTCACTAGCGAGGCGGTCGCGGAGTTCAATGGCAGCCTGCTCCGCGCCAGCTTGCTCGCCAACGACCATCTTTCATTGGTCGAGGCCGCTCGCCTGACAACGCTGCGCGCAGCGGCAGCCACCACAGGCGTGCCTGAGGCGACCACCAACCATGACACCGCGGCACTGCAGCGCTTGCTGACGCCGGTCGTCGCCAACGCCGCGGTGCCGAGCCTCCTCCTGCACGTGCTCGACCATCAGGGCCGTCAAGTCATCGTCCTCGGGCCCAAAGGCTCGTCTGCGGTCCAGTCACCGAGCAGTGAGTTCTTCGCCGAGCCTGCGGTCGCCGCCGTGCTGGCAGGACGGACCGATGCCCAGGGCGATAAGTACGTGTTTCTCAGGACTGATTCGGCGGGGACGATCCTGTACTGGACGGGACCCATCCGAGGACTCACGGGTCAGGTCGTCGGCGTCGCGCTGGTCGGTGAGCCGCTGTCGACCATCGCCGCCGGCATCCGCTCCTCCGGGGCCGACAAGCTCACCTTCTACCGCACCAATGGCGACGTCCTTCTCTCCTCGCTGTCCTCAACCGGCGCGTTGTCGGCGGAGGCTCGCGGAAGGGTCCAGCCAGATCGGCCTGTGACGTTCAGCCAGTCCGCGGATGGCCAGCCCTACATGAATCTGCTCAGTGACTGGACGATGCGCAAGGTGCGGCTTGGTTACCTGGCCGTCGCCCTCAACACCGCCCAGTTGCAGGCTGGGCTCGATCAGCTTCGGCTCTTCCTTCTAATACTCTTCGCGGCGGCGGCCTTGATCACGCTGGTGATCGGCCTCGGCCTCGCTGCTGCCATCACGCGGCCGGTTCAGCGGCTCGTCGGCGCCATGGGGGCGGTTGCCGCCGGCGACCTGTCGCAGCGCGCTCCCGCCGGACCCTCCGACGAGATCGGCTACTTGGGCAAGGTCTTCAACCTGATGACCGTCGGCCTTCAGGAAAAGACGCAAGCGTTGGAAGACACGTACTTTGCAGCCATCGAGGCACTCGCCCGCGCCATCGACGCCCGCGACCCGTACACCTATGGACACTCGGCCAGGGTCGCCGCCTTCAGCCTGGAAATCGCCGATGAGCTCGGCTATCCGAAAGACAAGCGTGAGAGCTTACGCCGCTCGGCGCTGCTGCACGACATCGGAAAGATCGGGATCGAGGACCACATTCTGAGGAAGGCCGGCGCCCTCAACTACCTCGAGGCCAAGCAAATGCGTGAGCACCCGGTCATCGGTCACCAGATGCTGAAAGATGTCCCATTTCTGCGCTCGAGCCTGAGCGGCATCCGCCATCACCACGAGCGCTGGGACGGCACCGGCTATCCCGACACGCTGGGCGGCGAGATGATTCCGCTGCAGGTTCGCATTCTCAGCGTTGCCGACGTCTTCGATGCGCTCACGTCGGACCGCCCCTATCGGCGGGCTCTATCGGTTGGCGAGGCGACCGAGATGATCCAACGGGAGGCTGGTCGTCAATTCGACCCCGCAGTGGTTGCGGCCTTTAAGGCCAGGCAGGCTGGCATCGTCGCTATCCTGCAGCAGCAGCGCGCGCACCAAATCACCGCCATCCCGCAGCCGGAAGAGATGGTCCTGGAGAAAGCGTCGTGAAACGAGCGCGCTCGTACGCAGGGCGCGCAGTTGCGGCGCTGCTGTTGCTTCTGCTCTTCTGGACGGCCAGCCAGCTCGCATCGCGCGTTCCGTGGATCGTTGCTCTCGGGACGAGCGTCCACGCGCTCGGCCTCGGCGATTACAGCGCCGATCCGTTCACGTCCCTCGCGCCCCTGTCGATGCAAATCCTCGACGAGGCCAGAGCCGACGCGGGAACCCCATTAACATCCTCGACCCCAGCGGCCACGCCGATCAGCGCACTCCGGCCGACTCCAACGGCGATCCCAACAGCCAGGCCGACGCCCACCCCTCTCCCCACACCTAAGCCGACACCGATGCCAACGCCCACACCGAAACCGACGCCGATCCCGACACTCATCCCCACACCCACGCCGTTACCGATTCCGACGCCCACTCCCACGGCGATCCCCACGCCCAGCCCAACACCGACGCCGACACTCACTCCAACGCCAACAACCGGCGTGGTCACCGGGACCGTCGTGGCCAACTGGACCGGCCTTCCCATTTCTGGTGCGACCGTCACGTTGGGAGATCTCGCAACCACGACGAACGGGAACGGCGCCTTTACGTTCCCGATTGTGATCCCTGGCACCTACACGCTCACGACTAGCGCCGTCCTGTACACGACAAGCACACAGACGGTCACAGTGGCCGCGGGTCGGACCGAAACCGTTGCGGTGCGGCTGCGCACGGTCCTCGGTTTCTAGGGCACCCGTTGACGGGGGAGAAGGGCCGCCCCGTGGCGGCCCTTCGGTTTCTTACGAGGCGGCGATGCCCTCCTGGCTGCTGCCATCGGGTACCGGCCATGAACCAATCAGCGTCAGCGATCCGTCGGCGCTGACTGCGAACGCTTTCACCGAGCCGCTCCCACCACTCTGCGCGTAGAGGAAGTGTCCGGACGCCGCCATGTCGGTCGCGCCGGGAATGCCGGTCGCCGCCTGCGACTTCTTCAGCGCGACGGTTCCATCCTCGTCGATGGTGAACTGACTCAAGCTGCCGCTTCCGGTGTTTGCCGCGTAGAAGTTGCCATTAACCGCCGTGACCCAGCACGCCGCGATCTGCCCATCTGAGGCTCCCGCGCTAACCAGCGAAAGGCTGCCGTTGCGGTTGACGGTATAGGTCGACAGGTTGCCAAAGGCCGCGTTGACGATCACGAGACGGCCTTCCGGATCGAACACGAAGGCGAAGGGAACGCCGCCCAGTGAGGTCGCGGTCGGGGCACTCGTGAGCTGCCCGTCATGCGACACGCCAAAAACGTCAACCGAGCCACCGTTGCTGGTCTTCAGCGTGATCACGAGGTCGCGACCGTCCGGCGTGAAGCCCACCTGCGCGGGCGACTTCAGAAATGCCGGCGGATTGCTGTTGGCGAGGCCGAGCGACCGCAGTGATCCAGCGATCGGGTGCAGCCTTCCGCCCGCAATGCGATAGCCCTGGACGTAGCCGGCCAGACCGGCGTCCAGCACATAAGCGATGTCATCGTGGACGGCGATGCTGGCCGGGAACGGTCCGCCCGATGCGACGATTTGCTCGAGCCGCAACCGGTTGCCCCGGACTCTGAAGACCGAAACGGTATCGCTGCCTGCGTTCGGTGCCAGCAACAGGTGATGCCCGCTGTCGTACACCAGCGAACTCTGCGAGGCCAGCGGGTCGACGGCGGCCCCCGCAGCACGACCACCCTTCCCGCCGGTTGAGTAGGTCGCAACATACGTCAGGGTCCCGTTTCCGTTCCGGGAGTAGGCGGCGATCGAGTTGCCGGCGGGATTGTTGGTCTGGACGAAGACGGCGTGATGGCCGCCCTCGCCCTCACCGGCGTTGGCCAGCACGGCGGGAGCGCCCAGCAGAGCGGTCGCCAACGCGGCGATGACGGCAGACAGTCGAAGCAGATGTCGCATGGTTCCTCCTCCGGACATTGATGTCGAGATGTCCGGGAAGGCTAGAGCGTGCGGATGACCGGCCGATGACGGGCCTTCATCCAATCGACACAAACCTGAGTTCTCGCTCCCCCTCTGGCGAGGGCAGGGTGGGGGCTCTAGATGAAGCGCAGGTCGGTGCTCATCGCGATGCAGGTGCCAATGCTCTGGTGAACCGGGCACCTCGACGCGTGATGCGCGTGCGCCCGCTCGGCGGCCTCGCGCTTGTCCGGCGGGCAGCCCGCCAACGTGTAGTGCACCCGGATGCGCTTGATAACGAGCACCCCGTTTTCAACTTCGATCTCGCCTTCGGCGGTTGAGACCAGTTTGCCGCCGCTCGCATCGATCCCGCGCGCCTCCAGCGCGCCACCCAGGGTGCCGGTCAGTCAACCGGCCGCGGCCGCAACGACGTAGTCAAGGGTGGTAGCATGCGGCTCGAATCCGGGCGCCGCCTTATAGTGCTCCGCCACCTCGTCGTGCACCCCGAAAAGCACTGGCGCAGACTCGGCCGGCACAAACGCCTTTCGAAGCGAGCCCTTGACCCGTTCAATGCGCACCTTTGAGACGTAGGTCACCTCGCCCACCTGCCCAGCATATGATGTCCCGGCGTTAAGCCGGCAGGCTGAACCAGAACCGCGTCACGCCGGCTTGCGATTCAGCGCCGACTCGCCCGCCGGTGGCCTCGACCAGCTGCTTGACGATGGCGAGCCCGATGCCGGCGCCGCCGTGCGCCCGGTCTCGCGACTTCTCGACCCGGTAGAAGCGCTCGAAGAGGTGGGGAAGGTCGTCTTGTGGGATGCCGTCGCCCGTGTTGCTGACGCTTACCAGGACATCGCTCCGCCGAGCCTCGGCAGCGACCGTCACCAGTCCGCCGTCAGGCGTATACCGCGACGCATTCTGGAGCAAGTTGGCAAGCACCTGGGCCAGTTGATCGGATTCGGCGCGAGCGGGCAGCCGCTCGGGAAGGTTCAGCTGCACGCGGATCGCCTTCCCCTCGAATGACGGGCGGGCGAGCTCGACGGCGGACCGCACCGCAGGGACAAGGTCGATCGTCTCCAGGGCTCTCTCGTTGGGGCTGTTGTCCCGTGCCAGCGTATTGAGCGACTGCGACAGGCGGACCAGCCGGTCGACTTCTTCATGGAGGGACTGGAACTGCTCAGCGCTAGGGGCGATGATCCCGTCGCGGAGTGCCTCGAGGTACCCTTGCAGGTTGGTCAGTGGGGTGCTCAGCTCGTGGGCGGCGTTGACGATGAATTCGCGCCGCATGCGCTCCTGCTGCTCCAGCGTCTCCGCCATCTGGTTGAAGGAGTCCGCCAGTGACGTGAGTTCGTCCGGTCCGGAGCGTCGAACGCGCGCATGGTATTCGCCGCGGGCGACTCGTCGCGCTGCCCGGGCGATTTCGTCGAGCGGCCCTGCCAGCCGGATCGCGAGCAGCGAGGCCAACAGCAGGCTTACGACGGCGGCGATCGCTGCGGCAACGATAAACACGGGCACGACGCTGTCGTCGAACATTGCGTGCGCAGTGGCTGCCGACTCCCCGGCTTGGACCATTAGCCTGCTGAAGGTCGTCTGGGCGACGCCAAGAACGCCGATCGCGATAACGATCACCGCGACCGCGCTAACCAGCAGGCACAGCAGAGCAATTCGCACGGCGATTCCTTGCGGCCGCCACCACGCCGGTCGATCCACCTCGCTCACCCAGCCCTCCCGTCCATGGCCCGGTACCCGGCTCCACGCACGGTCGCGATATAGCGAGGTTGATCCGCCGCCTCGCCGAGCTTGTCGCGAAGCCTTCCGACGTGGACGTCGATGGTCCGCTCCAGCGCGTCGCCCTGCACCTGCCCATACAGCGAGTCCAGCAAGACCTCGCGTGTAAGGACTCGGCCCCCAGCCTGCACCAGCGCTGTCAAGAGCCGGAACTCAGCTGCGGTGAGTGGGATGATCCGTTCTTCGCGACGGACTTCAAGCCGATCGAGGTCGATGGTGAGATCGCCATGGCGGACGGTGCCTCGATCCTTCGGCGCTGCCGACGCGCGCTCGGTCCGGCGCAGAACGGCCTTGACCCGGACGACGAGTTCGGCAGGCGAGAAGGGCTTGACCAAATAGTCATCCGCTCCCTCATGGATCCCATAAACGCGATCGGCCGTCGAGCCACGTGCCGAGAGCAAGACGATCGGGACCTCCGAGCGTTCCCGAAGGATCCGCATCAATGCCAGCCCGTCGAGTTCCGGCAGCATGATGTCGAGCACGATCAGTCTTGGCTCCGACTCAGTAATGGCCGCCAGCGCTGTGCGACCATTGGCTGCCGTCACAACCACGAATCCCTCTCGTTCCAAATATGTTCGAACGAGGGTGACGATTTTCGGGTCGTCATCGACAACCAGGATCGGCGCGCCGGTCATGTCGGCGTCATCCTAGGTCAGCGGCGCTACCGCGAAGCCGACGCTGAACTGGCGGCACCAGATGACAGCGCTCCGATAGCGGGCGAGGTCCACACCCTCGGGCAGGGCGTAGTTCTGGTTACCCAAATTACCCTTGAGGGCGCCGAGATCCACATAATCGCGGTCGTAGCCGTGCCAGTCAGAGCTCGCTGGTGTCGTGGACAAGTAGACGCGCAGGTCCGGCCCGTTGGAAGTGGCCAGATTTTCCAGGCGCAGGACGTGCCCGCCGCCGGAAAGCTCAATCAAGACCACGGTTCCACTGCTTTGATGCTCCAGGCTTTGCAGCTTAGAACTGCTGAGCACGGTTTCCGGCCGGGCGACCGGAGAGGCTTGGCGGCCCTGCCCTTGAGCGGCCGTGGCAGCCGGATTTGCTTCATCGACCCGCTGGTTGATGAACAGCTTCTGCGGCTGGAAGTACGCGACGCCGGCTGCGAGCGCGAGGCCCGCGAGGACCGCTGCGCCCAGCAGAACCCGCCAACGAACACTGCGCATAGGAGAAGCCTACGCAGCCAATGTGACGTTCGAATGAAGCCGG
>JALYYE010000308.1 GCA_030946735.1 Candidatus Dormiibacterota bacterium | reverse complement strand
CGCCAGTATTTCTCGCAACTCGGGGAGCAGAGTGCGACCGGCCCGAAATAGCGTGACACGTCAGGGAGGATCATGATCGCCGAAGAACCGCGCGTCGACGCCGCCAAAGTCACCGAATTGGCCAAGGCTCTCGAGACCGAGCTCGCCCGCCTGATCGTCGGACAGCAGGCCCTCGTCCGCGACACCGTCATCGCCCTGATCGCGGGCGGACACGTGCTGCTCGAAGGGGTGCCCGGGCTCGGCAAGACCGTATTGGTCCGTTCGCTGGGCCAGGCACTGTCGATGAGCTTCTCGCGCATCCAGTTCACGCCCGACCTGATGCCGGCCGACATCGTTGGCACGAACGTCATCGGCGACGAGGCCGGGCGGCGCGAGTTTCACTACCAGGCGGGACCCATCTTCGCGAATCTCGTCCTGGCCGACGAGATCAACCGTGCCACCCCCAAAACCCAGAGCGCCTTGCTAGAAGCGATGCAGGAGCGCACCGTCACGGTCGGCACGCAGACCAGGCCGTTACCGTCGCCATTTTTCGTCCTGGCGACCCAGAACCCGATCGAACTGGAGGGCACGTATCCACTGCCCGAGGCGCAGCTGGATCGATTTTTCTTCAAGGTCCTGGTGCCCTTCCCGGGCGAGCGGGACCTTCTCGAGATTGCACGGCGCACCACCGGTGAGTCGACGCCGAAGCTTCGTCCGGTGGCCGACGCACAGACGATGCTGGCAGCGCAGCGCGTCGCCCGCGAGGTGCCGATCGCCGAGCACGTGCTGCTCTATGCCGCACGACTGATCGGCGCGACTCATCCTGATCGCACTGAGCTCGACAGCGTGCGCCGCTACGTCCGGTGGGGTGCCAGCCCTCGCGGCCTGCAAACACTCGTGCTCGGCGCCAAGGTTCGGGCGTTGCTCGAGGGGCGCTACAACGTGGCGTTCGACGACCTGAGCGCCATCGCGCAGCCGGCCCTGCGGCATCGGATTTTCCTGCAGTTCGAGGCCGAGGCGGACGGGATGACGGCGGACCGCCTTATTTCCGACGTCCTGGAGCACACCACAAAGGAAACGGCCAAGGCCTAGCATGGCGGCCGCTCTCCTGGAGCCCGCCCTGCTTCGCCGGCTCGAAGGCCTGGCGCTCCAGGTTCGGCGCGCCGTCAGCGGCCAGATGGGCGGTGAGCGGCGTTCACGCCGCCGCGGTCAGTCGGTCGAGTTCGCGGACTTTCGCAACTACACACCCGGCGACGATTTTCGCCTGATTGACTGGAACGCTTATGCGCGGCTGGATCGATTCATGCTGCGACTGTTCGTCGCCGAAGAAGAATTACCTCTGAGTCTCTTCGTTGACCTGAGTGGCTCCATGGATTGGGGAAAACCGAACAAAGCCGAGACGGCGAGGCGGCTCGCCGGCGCCATCGCCTACGTCGCGCTGGCGGCACTCGACCGGGTGCGACTCACGGTCTTTGCCGACGGGCCCACCTCTGGCGGAGCGCCCTATCGCGGGCGGCGCGCCGCCGGCCAGTTGTTTGCCCGCCTGCAGTCCCTGCCGGCCGGAGGCATAACGGACTATCACAAGCTGGTCTGGCCGATTGGCCGCCAACGCCCCGGCATGACCGTCCTCATCACCGACGGCCTCGGCGAGCCTTTGCTCGATCCGGCGCTCGCCGCGTTGCAGCGCGCCCGGCAGGAGGGCGCGGTCCTTCAGCTGCTCGCCCCTCAGGAGACGGCGCCCGACTGGTCCGGGGACGCGCGACTCAAGGATGCCGAGTCGGGGCTCGAACGTGAATTCACCGCTACGCCGCTCACCCAGGGCAGCTACCTGCGCGCGCTGGCTCAACGGACCGATGACATCGAGCGCGCTGCTCATCGCCGCGGATTGCGCTTCGCGCGCCTGTCGACGGCCGACCCCGTCGACGACATGGTCCAGATCACGCTGCGCCGCCTCGGACTGCTCGCATGAGCGCGCCCCGGTGTGGAAAGGCGCGCGGGTCATGAGCTTCCTCGCGCCGGCGGCCGCCTTCCTGGCGGTGACACTTCCGGCCATCGTCGCTCTGTACTTTCTCAAGATCCGGCGGCCGACGCGGATCGTGCCCGCGCTGCACCTGTGGCCCAATCAGATCCGCGACCGGCAGGCGAATGTCCCCTGGCAGCGCCTTCGTCCCAGCTGGCTACTGTTTCTGCAATTACTTGTTGCCGCAGTCCTGGTCGCGGCGGCCGTGCAGCCGGCCCTACCCGCAAGCGCGTCCCTGGCGCGCCACAGCCTCGTGCTGATCGATGCTTCGGCATCCATGCAGGCCACGGACGTGACGCCATCACGGCTCGATGTCGCGAAGCGGGAGGCCAACGCCGTCATCGACCAGCTCGGCCCGCAGGACAGAATGACGGTAATTGCCGTCGGACCGACCGCCCGCATCGTCGCTTCTGTCACGGGCGACCGCGACACATTGCATCGTGCGGTCAACGGCGTCGTCGCCAGCAACGGCGCCGCTGATCTGTCGGCTGCGCTGGCGATGGCGGCGGGCCTGGTCCGAGCCGGCGACGATGCCCGAGCCTACCTGTATTCCGACGGCATCGTGCAGCCGCTGCGCGCATCGTTCGCCGCCGGCCTGCCCTTTCCCGTCGAGTATCACCGGATCGGCGTCTCAGGCGAAAACGTCGGGCTGACATCGCTCACCGTCCGGACCAGCGCGCAAGCGCACGCCGGCTATCTGCACGTGCAGAACTTCGGCCAGCAGCCGCGCTCGATCAGCGTCGAGTGGCGAAGTGACGGTCATTTACTGGATGTGCGGCCACTGACGCTCACAGCAGGCCAGGCGCAAGATCTGGTCCTCCCCGTTCCTACCAACGCGACGTCCGTCACGGCGCGTCTCGCGGGGACTGACATCTTCGCGCTCGATGACACAGCGACGGCCGTCGCCCGCACTCCACGCGCGTTCCGCGTGCTGCTCGTGACGCCCGGGAACGTTTTCCTCGAGCAGGCGCTGCGGCTGCGCAGCGATTTGCAAATCGACGTCGTCGCGCCGGCGGCCTACCACGCGAGCGCCGCCTATGCCCTCACGGTGTTTGATCGGTTCTCACCGCCTGCCCTGCCCGATGGTCCCGTCGTCATGGTCGATCCACCGGCCGGGTCGGCCCTCGCCGGCGGACCATCCGTCGGGATCGGTCGCGTCCGCGCGGTCGACGCCGGCGATCCGCTGCTGGCCAACGTCGACCTGCAGGATGTCCACGTCGCCCGCAGCCAGGATCTAAGAAACTCACCGTTTGGCCGGCCTCTGATTGCCAGCCTGCAAACGCCACTGGTGCTGGTGCGCGATGAGCCGTTCCGTCAGGTTCTCGTCGGATTCGATCTCCATGAGTCCGACCTGCCGCTGCGGATCGCGTTTCCCATCCTGGTCCAGAACCTGAGCGAGTGGCTGCTGCCCCCCAGCGTTCCCAGCCACAGCTTTCATCCCGACGAGGCCGTCACGATCGTGCCGGAGTCCGGTGCAACGTCTGTGTCTGTCCTGCGGCCGGACGGCAGCCGCCGCCCGCTCGCTGCGGCGTCGATCGCAACCTTCGGCGATACGGATCTCACGGGCCTCTACACCGTGGAGCAGACGATCGCCGGCAACGTGCAACGCTCCTGGTTCAGCGTGAACCTGTTCTCTGATCCCATCTCGCAGCTGAAGCCGCCAGACCGGCTCACGCTCCCACCGACGAGGACGACGATCAAGCAGGCGACGCACCGCGGGCAGCTCGAGATCTGGCCGTGGATCGCGCTCGCGGCGCTGGGCGTCGTGGCCGCCGAATGGCTGGCCTTCCACCGTGGGCTTTGAGCTGACCCGTCCCCTCTTCCTGGGGGCGGGCGCCCTGGCGCTGGCCATCATCATCGCCGTCTGGCGCGTCTTTCCGCCGCCGTTGCCCAAGCGGCGCGCGCGGATCTCGCTCGGTCTGCGCGCACTGATCGTGCTGCTGCTGACCGCGTCGCTCGCCGGCTTCCAGGTACAGACCACGCCCGCGACACAATCGCTCCTGGTGGTCGCCGATCTGTCGGCGAGCGTGCAGAGTGCGCTGGACAGCGAAGCCGCCGCGGTCCGCCGCGTCCTGCAGCAGCGACAGGGCGACAATCGCGCCGGGGTCCTCAGCTTCGGTCGCGACCCCCAGGTCGAGGTCAACATCAGCAAGGACCCACAATTCGGCGAGTTCCAGAGCCAGCCGAACCCGCACTACACGGACATTGCCGCCGCCTTGCAGCTGGGCGGGTCGATCCTGCCGGACGATAGCCGCAAACACATCGTGTTGATCTCTGATGGGCGCGGCAACCTCGGCGACGCCGTCGCCGAGGCGCGCTTGCTGCGTGCCGAGGGCGTGCGTGTGGACACGGCCGCGCTGCCGGTGCCACTCGGCGCGGAGGCCTACGTCGACCGCCTCGACGCGCCGCGGACCCTGACCCAGGGGCAGCAGGCCACAGCGCAGGCCCTGATCGTGACCAACACAGCCACGCATGCCACCGTCCGCTGGTACCTGGACCGGACGCTCGTCAACACGACGCAACTTGACCTGCCGGTGGGCGAGACCACTGTCAAACAGATCGTCAAGCCGCCGGACCCCGGATTCCACGCCGTTCGGGTCGTCATCGACGCCGTACGCGACACGTATGCCGAGAACAACCTCGGTGAAGCGCTGATCCAGGTGGTCGGCCCGCCGCG
>JALYYE010000393.1 GCA_030946735.1 Candidatus Dormiibacterota bacterium | reverse complement strand
AATGCCAGCGGCGGTGAGGGCCTCGTGAGCGCCCGCGAGTTCCGCGGCAAGGGTGGGCTGACGATACCCGGCGACTGCCTCGCGAACTTCGCGCAGCGCTTCGCGCGCCACCTTCTCGATGTCTTCGACTTCGTGCGCTGCCAGACCCGGCGTGTTCTTGATCAAACGGCCCGCCAACTCGCTCTTCAGCGCAATCACGGACAGGCTATGGCCGAGTAGGTCGTGCAGGTCTCTTGCGAACCGAAGGCGCTCCTCGCCCACTGCCAGCCTGGCGATCTGTTCGCGGGCGAGCGAAAGTTGCCGGTTGGCCTCCAGCAATAGGTGGCCGGCCACGGCGGCGAGCCCGACGATGATGTCGTTGAGAACTTCCCCGCTGGCCTGCAATGGGGAAACGCCGCGAATCACGTCGAGAATCCCCGCGCTCAGCGCGACAACAACGATCAGCGGTACCGCCAGGCGCCAGCGGAAGGCGGCCCCGGCCATTACGGCTGCGCAGACCACCAGCGTGCCGTACTTCGGCGGCGTCATTAGCGTGAAGCTGCCGATCAGGAGAGCGTTGAGCGCCACCGCGAAGGCACGATAGCGTTGATCGGGGCCTGCCAGGATGCGCGTCCAGAACCATGCCCAGACGGCTGCGCTTGCCAGGAGAAGCCCAAGCGCGAGCGTCTTGCCGTCCGGACTGAATGGCCCGCTGAGGATCACGGCGACCGGATAGAGGTAAAAGGCAAGCCAGGCCACCATGAAGAGGCGGCCCAGCTTGATCACACGGGCGTTCAGTCCCATCTCGTCCTAGCCTATGCGATTACTCCCTGCAGGTCGACCGTCCCCAGAAACCGCTGCTCCGGGTTCGCTTTCACGTCAGACAGTACCTTGCCATCCTTGAGGCGGACGACGCGATCGGTCTGGGCGGCGATATCCATATCGTGGGTGACGAGGATAAAGGTCGACCCGAGCTCCCGGTTCATCCGCCGCATCAGGGTGACGAGCTGTTGGCTGGTCTCACTATCCAGCTCGCCGGTGGGCTCGTCGCCGAGAACGATTTCCGGCCGGCTGATCAGCGCTCGAGCGATTGCGACCCGCTGCTGTTCGCCGCCTGACAGCTGATCGGGCCGGTGATGCATGCGGTCCTTGAGCCCGACCTCCTCCAGCAGCGTCGCCGCCCGCGCCTTCCCGTCCTTGCCGTTCTTGTGGTACCGCAGCGGCAGCATCACATTCTGGATGGCGTTCAGGCTTGGCAGCAGGTTGAACTCCTGGAAGATGAACCCCAGTTTCTTGCCGCGAAGGTCGGCCCGGGCTCCATCGCGGAGCTTGCCGGTATCGACGCCGTCGAGGAGGACTTGGCCGCTGGTGGGTCGGAGCAGCAGACCGAGCAAATCCAGCGTCGTCGTTTTGCCGCTGCCTGACCGGCCGACGATGGAGATGAACTCCCCGGATTCGATTGTCAAACTGATCCCGTCGACCGCCTTGACCGTCGTTGAAGCTTGCTTGTAGTGCTTGGTCAGCTCGCGAAGTTCGATGGTTCCCATTGGTTGCCTCCTACGCTGCCCGCAGAGCCCGAACCGGATCCATCCGGGAGGCACGCAGGGCGGGAATAATGCCGGCGACGGCGCCCAGTCCAACTGAGAACAGGATCGCCACGATCACCAGTCGCCAGCTGAGCAGGAACAGGGTGAGGTTCGCGGACGCCGTGGCGGCGTTGATCAGGCTAGTCAGGCCCCAACCGAGGAGCAGCCCGATGCCGCCGCCGATCGCGCCGATCGTTACGGCTTCCAACAAATATTCGCGGAGGATATGTCCGACCTTCGCGCCGACCGCCTTCTTCAAGCCGATCTCACGGACCCGCTCGGTGACCGCCATCAACATGGTGTTGATCACGGAGAGGCCTCCGACGACGAGGGCGATGAGAGCGGCGCCGGTGGTGATCGCAGTGAAAATCGCGCCGCCTGCGTTGAAGCTCGCGACGAGCACGCTCGGCTTGGTCGCCTTGACGCCGGGAACCTCAGCGTTGATTTTGTCCGCGAGCTTGTCGAGGTTCTGGCCCGGCGTGCCGTACACGGTCGCGCCGTTGACGAGCTTGGTCGTGTCGATGCTATTGCGGATGCTCGCGGGCAGCGTTTCCTTCAGCAGCATCTGGGCATCGGTGAGGCTGACGTAGGCCCCGGTATCCGGAGCGGTCTGCGTCTTCGCCAGGATCCCGACCACGGTGAACGTATGGTTGACGAAATCCGGTGGTGCGTCCTTCGCCCGAATGGGAAGGTCGATGGAGTCGCCCACGTTTTCTTTGAACTCGGTGGCGAAGTCAGAGCCCAACACCACTTCGCCGTTGGCGTTGACGTCGCGACCCTGCGCAGTGTGGATCTTAAAGGCACTGTAGGTGTTGGCTCGCGGATCGGAGTTCGAGATATAGTCCGGGATCCCGAAGGACACGGTGTTGGTGCTGCCCGGCTTGGCGCTAACGCTCACATCGGGAAATGCCGCGGCGACGCCGTCGACTTTTTCCAGCGCCGCAACCCGGTCGAGCGTGAGAAGGCCGCCGCCAAAGCCGCCGACCGCGCCGCTGGAACTGTCCGCGACCTGGATGTTCGAGCCGAAGTAGGTCGCGCCTCCGGAAAGCAAAGCGTTGAATTTCTCCGCCATTGCGCCCATCGTGACCAGGGCGAGCACGCCGATTACGATGCCGCTGATGGTCAGGATGTTGCGCAGTTTGCGCCGCGTCAGATTTCGAATGATTTCCATGGGTCCTCCTCCTCAGGGGTAGCTGATTCGCGTCTTACGGCAGGCTACTGCCGCACCGTGCTTGAAACCAGTCTCTGCAGTCAGCTATTCCGGATGACATGCGTCACACGCACCTATACGATGCCCTCCCCCGCTTGCGGGGGAGGGTAGGGTGGGGGTCAGCTGGCGATCGGCTGGTCGTGCTCGGTAGCCAATTGACTCTCACGAGCCGCCTTGGTCGCGTAGCGATTGGCCTGGAACGCGTTCATCCCCTTTTTCAAACCCGCCCGCACGTAGATCTCGCGCACCAGCCTCGGCCGGTATGCTGCGGGGACCCGTGGGCCGAGTTCGGCCGCGATCGTGGGTGCATCGTCCGGACGCGCCCTCACGCGGGCGTGCGCTTCCCTGAATGTCGCCCGAACATGGGCCGGCATAAGGCGGAACAGCACAAAGCCAGCACACAGAGTCAAAACCACGACGACGAAGAAGGCTCCGTAGCCGATATTCAACGCATTGCGGAGGCAGAGCGCGACAGCTGGCCCTCCGGAACAACTCGACGCGGTTGCCGCGACCGCTCCGCAGATCACGAGCGCAATCGCGAGCGAGAAAAGCACTAGTGCCAGCTGAGAGGGCAGTGGTAGTGCGCGGATCTCCTTGATCCTGAGTGGGTCGCTCGCCGTCGCCGCGGCGCGGGGCTGGGGCCGGACAATCCA
>JALYYE010000377.1 GCA_030946735.1 Candidatus Dormiibacterota bacterium | reverse complement strand
TGCGCTGGCCGTCACGATCAAATACAATTTCCAGCCCCTGACGCCCTTCGGATCGCAGTTTTTCCCCGGCGGGATCGTCATGACTGTTACCAGCACCATGAGCACCGAGTATTGATGGACAGATCCTGGTTGCGAAAGCAGTCAGGGCAGGCGGTTGTCCTCGTCGCCGTCGCGGTGGTGGTGCTGACCGCAATCCTGGCGCTGGCGTTGGACGGTGGCGGGATCTACCTCGACCGGCGGCAGGTCCAGAACGCGGCCGACTCGGCGGCGCTGGCTGGGGCAGAACTGTTGATGACGGTGCCGCCGAGCTATAGCACGATCCACAACCAGGCGATCGGGAACCTCGTCAAGAATCTTCCGGGGACCAGTCTCGGCGGGACCGTCTGCAGCACATCCTGCCCCAGCCAGCCGACCATCGGCACCCAGGGCGGGAATGGAATCGGCACCATCAACCTCGGCGCTGGGTATTACGCCAAGCTGTCGGTGACCACGTCGTACACGTACGAAGTCACCATCTGGCACATCCACTCGGTGGCGATCGCACCGATCCACGGCTTCCAGTCGACGATCCCCCTCGCGGCACGCGCGGTGGCGCAGAACGCGAACCTGCCATATGCGGTCACGCTCTTGCAGGACAAGCCGGCCTATTCGCAGTTTCACGACCTGAACATCGGGGCATCGACTGCGGTCCTGGGGCTGCAGGGAGGTGGCGGCCCCGCTGCCCGCGGCGGTGTCTTTTCCAACGCCGGAATCGACCCGGGCAGTGGAACCCCGGCGATCACCTTCAGCCCGGCGGGTAACGCGGGTGATCTATGGGCGGTCAACGAGCCGAGCGGCGACCAGACCCTTTTGAACGCGGCAGGTCGGGTAACGGGACAACAGACGGCCGGAACACTGCCTCGGGCGGCATCGCACCTCACATCGCCGACATATCCGGAGCCGGCGCCACCGGCGGCCAGCTTCAACGGCACCACGGTGACCAGCGGGACAGCATATTTGTGTCCCGGTCAGTACACCAACCAGATCAACGTGCAGAGCGCCGCCACGGCGATCTTGTTTCCCGGCGTCTACCAGGTACAGGCGGGCGGCGTCAACGTACAGGGGACACTGCGGACCCTGACATCCGCGGATCTGCCCATCTCCGGCTGCGGTCAGACGGTGATCCCGGGGGCGGACCTCGGCGTGATCATCGAGGTCAGGCCGGGCAATCCTGGCGGCGGCACCCGGTGCGACCTGAGCCCGTTCACGGCGGGCGCCGCCTCAACGATCACGCTCACCCCGTCGTTGAAATATTTCAACATCAACATCTATATAGAAACGATGGCGGGATGGCAGAGCATCTGCACGACGACACCGCTCGGCACGAACGTCTTGCAATTCTCGAATGGCGCCTGCTTCAACATCGGCGGTGCCCTCTACGGCCCGGCCGACAACATGGTGATCGCCGGCAATGCGTGCGGCACGACCGTCGGCCAGGTCATCGCGTGGACGCTGAACGTCAATGGCAGCGGCACCCTCAACGTCAAGTTCACCGCCAGCCAGTTGCCCTACATGAAAGGGCTGACCCAGTAGCAGCGCCTTCGTAAAATGTCCAGGTGCCCGCGTCCGCGAATCGAAGCGCGGCCGGCGTGGCGCTCGTCATCGGCTCGGCCTGCTGCTTCGGCTCGCTAGGCGTCTTTGGCAAGCTGGCTTACCGCCTCGGGCTGACCACGCCGCAGCTGCTCAGTTATCGGTTCGCGCTCGCGGCCTTGCTGCTGTGGCTGGCGGTTATCGTGATTCGACAGGATCTGCCGCCGCGCAGCAGCCTGATCGGTCTGGCGATCATGGGCGGCGCTGGTTATGTCGGCCAGTCCGCGGCCTATTTCAGCGCCCTCCATTACATCCCGGCGTCAACTACGGCCCTGCTGCTCTACACCTTCCCCGTGGTGGTGACCCTGCTGGCGACCCTCCTCTTTCACGAGCCGCTTGGCTGGACGAAGATCGGAGCCGTTGCGCTGGCGTTCATCGGGACAATGCTGGTCGTCCAGGTGCAACTGAACGCCGCGCCGACGATCGGCATCGTCCTCGGACTGACGTCGGCGGCCGTCTACTCCGGGTACATCCTGTTTGGAAGCCGGCTGCTCCCGGGAATCCCGCCCGTCTCGGCGACCGCCACCATCGCTACCGCCGCCGCGATCGTGTGGAGCGGATTCGCGGCAGCGACCGGCCAGCTGGCCGTGAATTGGACGCCGTCGCGCGTAGCGCTGCTCGCCGGGTTCGCCGTCATCGGGACCACCATCCCGGTGCTGGCCTTCATTCTTGGACTCCGGTTGGTCGGCGCTTCGCGAGCAGCCATCCTCAGTACGTTGGAGCCGGCCAGCAGCGTTTTGATGGCGGTCGTCATTCTGGGAGAAGGCGCCAATCCCATCCAGTATCTTGGCGGCGCATTCATCCTGGGGTCCGTTGTGGTACTCGAAGGTCGCGGCTGGCTCGCCTCCCGGGCGTTGGCGCAAGCGACGCGCGAGTAGCCCGTTGCGCTGCTAGCGGAAAATGACCACTTCCCGGAAGTTGCACGAAAACGACAGGCTCTGGGGCGCGGTAGCAGAAGCCCTGATTGCGGCTTACGCACTGATGAGCGCTGGCGGCAAGCTGTCGTCTTACCGCCCATTTACCGACGTCGACGGCAAGGACCTCGTGATTGATCTGGCTGGTGGCTTCAAGGGTGGATCGGCGCAAGATGGAACTGACCCGCATCTGGGTCATACCGTCGGCCGACTTTTACAAGCGTGCGTATCGGACCTTGCTCCCGAAGGGAATGATCCAGTTCAATTTCGACTATCGAACCGCCGGCGACGAGCGATGGGACGCGTACGAAGTGACGCGCGCAGAGCTCGGTCCGAGACTCGTCAAACTCATTAGGTCAGCCGCCAAGCGTCGACTTCGCGTCAAGCGTGCGGCCTTGGCTGGTCGCTGGCTCGAGCTGGCCGCCTAGCAAGCGTCGAGCTTCGTTCGAGCCCTCTTTATAATCCGCGGTGCCGCGCCCCCATAGCTCAGTGGACCACAGCGGGTGCCTTCTAAGCACTAGGTCCCAGGTTCGAATCCTGCAGGGGGCACCAATACCGGAGGGCCAAAATGGGCTATCGGCGGCACGCTGTCAAGGGTCGAATCAGACCCCGCCGGCATCGTGAACTCCAGATAGCCACGTGAACCGTCTGACGAACGGCACGCCGCCAAAACTATGCAGTTCGTGTTCGTTACCGGGTGACGGCCTAGCCCTAGTTCCCACGTTGTGTGGCTGCTAGCCTCGTAAAGCGATGTGGATACCGTGGCCTCGATGGCTGGGATGTAGTTCTGACTGATGCCGAGGTCGTGGGCCAGCTTGCGTTGGGTCAGGCCTTTCCGTTCCCGCATTCCCTTGAGGCCGGTCGCTCGTACCTCAACCTTCACTCAGCCATGCTGGACGGTCTTGTGTGTTTGCGAGGACGACCTCGGCGATTGACACGTCACGATTTGTAGCGCAAGCTCAAGGTCAGGTTCTCAGCGGCTTTCGTCAGACTTGGCGCCGCCGCGAGCCGCACTTCTAGGAGGGCACCGTGGGGAGTCTCGTACGGCTGGCGATTCTCTTAATCGTCCTCACCTTTAAGGCGGTCTACTACTTCTTTCTGCTGATTTTCATGGCCTTTCGGGCTCTCTGGAAAAGCAACCTTGACCCCAGAATCAAGTGGGGAGCTACAGGCGGGGTCGCCCTACTGGTTGTCGTCAGCGCCATCTTTTCGTCCAACCAGCCGAGCACGCAGGTCGCCTCAACCACCTCGAGCGACTCAAGCGCACAGGTTCAGGCAGCTGCCAACACACCGACCGTCACCTCCAGCCGAACCCCAACCCCGACCCCGACCCCGACCGCGGTTCCAACGCCGAAGCCAGTGCCAGTCGTGGTCGCTCCGAAGGCGACCGCGCCACCAC
>JALYYE010000374.1 GCA_030946735.1 Candidatus Dormiibacterota bacterium | reverse complement strand
CGCGTTCCCCCCTTCGCGCGCGCGCCGGAGTCGCGGCCGGCCTTCCATCTCGCCGCTCGTGGGAGCGGTGTCATTGATCGCGGCCGCCTTGCTGCTGGTGGCCCAATCGGCTGCCGCCACCCAGGCGAGCTACCAAATCGCGACGTTGAAGCAGGAACAGGCACGACTGCGCGCCGAGCACGACCAACTCCTGGCGCAGCTCGCCGGCGACCGCGCCGCCAACCGCGTCGCCATCGCGGCGCAGCAACTCGGTTTCTCCCATCCCAGCCGGTGGCAGTACGTCCACTCGGCCGGCTCGCCGATCGCCCTTGGCCCGCGTCCTGCCACCTCGGGCCGCGCCGGCGTGTGGGACGGTGTGCTGGCGGTGCTGGGCGCGGTGACCGGCCGCCCACTGAATTCCGAACCAGCCCACTAACCGGACCGCGACCGTGAGGGGCACCCAGGAGCTCGAGCCACGGAGCCGCATCCTTACATTGATGGCGCTGGTTCTCTGCGCCTACCTGGTTTTGCTCGGCCGGCTCGCCTACTGGCAGGTCTGGCGCCACGACGACATGGCTCACCTGGCGGCCGCCTACCACGACGACACGATTACATTGCCCGCCGTGCGCGGCAACATCCTCGACCGCAACGGCGCCCTGCTGGTGACGAACACGCCTGTTTTTTCGGTCTTCGCCTCGCCGGACCAGATCTCTGCCGCCGAGCGGAACGACATCGCGAGGAGGCTGGCGCCGGTGCTCCAGCTGAGCGCTGCCGATATCCTGGCCAAGCTCGCCACCACGCGACAGTTCGTCTACCTGGCGCGGCGCATTCCGGCGTCGGTGGCCCACCAGCTGGACGCGATGCGTCTGCCCGGAATCGGCAAGGTCGCCGAGACCCAGCGGTCCTACGTCGACGGGGGCGTCGCCGGAACCAGCCTCGCCGCCAACCTGCTGGGCTTCGCCAACGACGAAGGGAAGGGCAACTACGGGGTCGAGGGTTACTACGATAAGTCCCTCGCAGGTCAGGCGGGATTCGAGGCGACCGTCCGGGACCTCGCCAACCGGCCCATCGTGTTGAGCGATCGCCAGCGGCGTGAGCCGGTGAACGGCACGACCTTACAGCTGTCGCTCGACAGCACCATCCAGGTGGTCGCCGAGCGGGCACTGGCCGACGGCGTGCAGAAATACCAGGCGGAAAGCGGCTCGCTAATCGTCATGGAACCGGCAACCGGCCGCATCGTCGCCTGGGCCGACGTGCCCAGCTATAACGCGAACCAGTTTGCGACGACACCCACGGCGCAATTCATCGACCCGATCGTTTCGAGTCTCTACGAGCCCGGTTCAGTAATGAAGGTGGTGACCCTGTGCGGCGCGCTCGATGACCACGCCATTACGCCCGACACACGGTTCAACGAGACCGGCGTCGCCGTGGTCGGCGGGGTCGCCATCCGCAACTGGGACAACAGGGCGCATGGCAACGTCACCATGACGCAAGTCCTGCAGAACTCGCTCAACGTTGGCGCCATCAAGGCCCAGCAGATGGAGGGCGCCGCTCCTTTCTATCAGTACCTGCAAAAGTTCGGCATTGGCGCGCCGACCGGCATCGATGTCGCCGCGGAGACCGCTGAGCCGCTGCGTGATCTGGCAAAGTGGAAACCGATCGAGCTCGCCACCGCCTCCTTCGGGCAGGGTGTCGACACCACTCCGATCGAGATGCTGGCCGCCGTCAACGTGGTCGCCAGTGGCGGCAATCTGGTCTGGCCCCACGTCGTCGACCAGGTGGTCGACAGTAACGGGGCGCACCACTCGGTTCAGCCGCGGATCGCCCGGCAGGTTGTCAGCGCCAAGACCGCGCAGCAGATGCAGCAAATGATGGTCGGTGTGGTCGAGCACGGCTCCGGTTTCGCGGCCCGAATCGACGGCTTCAAGAACCGGATCGCCGGCAAGACCGGTACCGCGAGCGTCCCTGAAAACGGGAAATATCTGCCTGATGACACGATCGGCTCATTCGTCGGGTTTGTGCCCGTCGATCACCCGCAGTTCATCATGCTGGTGATCACGCGCAAGCCGAAGGTCCTCTTCGAGGGTGCGTACGTCGCGGCCCCCATCTGGAAGACCGTCGCCAGCGCGCTCATCACCCAGTGGCAGATCGCGCCGTGAGAGTGCCCGGCCGATGACGGGGACAGCGAGAATAGTGGTGTTGTGGGCATGTCTGTGAGGGACGTGGTGGATGCGACACGGGGCCGGCAGCTCAGCGGCCCGCACGATGTCACCTTCACCCAGCTCTTTACCGATTCGAGAGAGGTCAAACCGGGCGGGCTCTTCGTCGCCCTTCGCGGCGAGGAGCATGACGGGCATGTCTTCATACCGCAAGCGGTCGAGCGCGGCGCCGCCGGCATCCTTTGCGAGCGGCCCCCGCAGGGTGTCGAGAGGGCGGCGGTGATCCAGGTCGAGGACACCCGCCAGGCGCTCTTCGATATCACGGCCGACCGGCTCGCGCGCCAGTCGCATCCCATCGTCGCCATCACCGGCAGTGCGGGCAAGACGACGACCAAAGACCTGATCGCGCACGTGCTCGGCCGCCGCCTGCGGGTGCACAAGAGCGAAGGCAACCTCAATACCTACACCGGCATCCCGATGACGATTTTCCAGATGGATCCGCACGACCGGGCGCTGGTCGTCGAGTACGCGATGTCGCGGGCCGGCGAGATCCGCGAGCTGACGCGCGTGGCACCGCCCAGCATCGGCGTGGTCCTCAACGTCGGCCTGGCCCACGTGGGTTTCCTGGGCTCGATCGACGCGGTAGCCGCGGCCAAGCGCGAGCTGGTCGAAGGGCTGGCGCCCGGCGGGCTGGCGGTCCTCAATGCCGACGACCCGCGGGTGCGGGCCATGTCGGCCGTGGCGCGACGCTTCACGCTGTTCGGAACGTCGAACGAGGCCAGCGTCCGCGCCGAGCGGATCCGGCTCCACGGCCTTGAGGGGAGCGCATTCATGCTGCACACGCCCCGGGGGAAAGCCGAGGTTTACCTCCGCCTGCCGGGCCATCACAGCGTCTCCAATGCCCTGGCCGCCGCCGCCGTCGCCCTCGAATTCGATTTCGACGCCTCAGCGATCGCCTCGGCGTTGCACGGCTTCGCGCCACCCGCGCGGCGGATGAACATCGTGGCCGGTCGTAACGGCGCGACCGTGATCGACGATTCCTACAACGCCAGCCCCGGATCGATGCTCGCGGCGCTCGAGGTGCTGGGTCTCGCACCCAAGGGTGCGCTCAAGGTGGCGGTGCTCGGCGACATGCTCGAACTGGGGGACCATGCGCAGCGCGCCCACGAGGAAGTCGGTTCCATGGCCGGCAAAACGGCCGACATCCTGATCGCGCTGGGCGAATACGCCCCGCGCATGGTGCAGGCGGCGCGCCGAGCCGGCCTGCCCACCGATCGCGCCTTCGTCGTGGAGAGCGCCGAGCAGGCGGTCGCGTCCGTGACCCCGCTGCTCAACGCGCAAACGCAGGTGCTCGTCAAGGGCTCGCGCGGCATGCGGTTGGAGCGCGTCGTCGAGCAGATTCGTGAGGTTCGGTGAGGGCCCCTATCGTCTTTGCCGCGGCGCTTGTGGTCAGCGCCCTGCTCTTCCCGGCGGCGATCGGCCAACTTGCCCGGGCGCGGATGGGTCAGCAGATTCGCGAGGAGGGCCCGGCCGCGCACCATGGCAAAGCCGGCACCCCGACCGCGGGCGGCCTGGTCTTCGTGCTGGTGGCGCTTGTTGTCTACCTGGCCGCGGATCGCTCCGTGGCGGGCGGCTTCGTGCTGATCGCGCTGATCCTGGGCGCCGGGCTTGGCTTTGTCGATGACTTCTTTGCCATCCGGGGCCGGCGGAACCTGGGTCTGAAGGCCCGGCAGAAGATCGTGATCCAGCTCGCCACCGGCGCGCTGCTCGGCTATCTCGCGTTGCGCTGGGGCCTGACTCGCCAGCTGGTGCCGTTCGATGGACCTCACGCGATCAGCGGCTGGATCATCATCATTGTCACGGCGCTGGCCGTGGCGGCCGGCTCCAACGCTTTCAACCTGACGGATGGCAGTGACGGCCTCGCCGCGGGCGCCGGCGCGATCACCTTCGGCGCGCTGGCCATCATTGCCGTGCTGCAGCACCGGCCGAGCGCCGGTCTGATGCCCGCCATCCTGGCGGGCGTCCTCGTCGGCTTCCTCTTCTACAACCTCTTTCCGGCGCGGGTCTTCATGGGCGACACCGGCAGCCTCGCACTGGGAACCGCCATGGTCGCCGCCGCCATCGCCACCGGCTTCCTCTGGTACCTGCCGCTGCTCGCGCTGGTCTTCGTGGTCGAAACCGTCTCCGTGATCGCCCAGGTCGCCAGCTTCAAGATGACCGGCAACCGGATCATCAGGATGTCGCCGCTGCACAACCACTTCATCGTCTCGGGGTGGCGCGAAACGCCGCTTGCCCTCTGGTTCTGGACCGGTTCGCTGGTCGCCGCGGTGCTGGCGCTGGCGCTGGCCCGACCTGGGGCGTCGACTTGAACGGCCGGCACGCGCTGGTCCTCGGGTACGGCCGCAGCGGGCGGGCAGCCGCATCCTTCATTGCGGGTCGCGGCGGATCGGTCCGCGTGGTCGATCGTGCCGATACGCCGGAGCTGAGAGCAGACCTGGAGCGGGCGGGGATCCCGGCCCACCTTGGCGGCTACGGCCCGGAGGACTTGAACGGTACCGATCTGCTGGTGGTGAGCCCCGGCGTGGCATGGGACGAACCGCTGGTCGAGTCCGCGCGCCAACGCGGCATCGAGATCACCAGCGAAATCGACCTCTTCTTCCGTTCCTGTCCGGCACACATCGCCGGCATCACCGGCACCAACGGCAAAACGACGACCACGGCACTAACCACGGAGGTGCTCCGTGCCGGCGGCCTGCGCGTGATGCGGGGCGGCAACATCGGCGAGCCCGTGCTCGACCGCATCGACCAACTCCGCCCGGATGACTGGGTCGTGCTGGAGCTGAGCAGCTTTCAGTTGGAATCGATCACGACACCGCGGTTACACATCGGCGTCGTGCTGAACGTAACGCCCGATCACCTCGATCGGCACAAGTCCTTCGAGCACTACGTCGAGATCAAGGCACGCGCTGTCGGCTACCTGCAGGCGGAGGATCACGCGGTGCTCAACGTCGATGACCCGGCGTGCGCCGCGATGCGCACGCAAACAAATGGACAGGTCATCGCCTTCAGTCTTCGTCAACCGGTCGACCGAGGCGTTACCCTGAACGATGACTGGATCACGATCGCCGAGGCGGAAACGAAACGACGGGTGCTGCCCGCCGCCGAGGTTCCGCTTCCCGGCGAGCACAACCTCAGCAACGTCATGGCTGCCGTCGGCGCCGGCTACGCCGCCGGGGTTGATATCGATCGTATGGCGGGCGCGGTGCGACAGTTCAAAGCCGTCGAGCACCGCCTGGAACCGATCGCGACTTTTAACGGTGTCCGCTGGTACAACGACTCCAAGGCGACCAACCCCGATTCCACCTACAAGGCTCTGGCGGCGTTCCGCGAGCCCATCGTGCTGATCGCCGGCGGCCGCAACAAAGGGATCGAGATCGATCCACTGGCCCGGGCCATCGCCGGCCGGGTGTCCGCGCTGGTGACGATCGGGGAGACCGGGGAGGAACTCGCCCGCCGGGCGCGCGATGCCGGGCTTGGCAAGGTCGAGCGCGCGGCGGATCTGGCCGACGCGGTGCGGAAGGCCGCTGCGCTGGCGACACCCGGATCCGTGGTGCTGCTGTCGCCCGCGTTCACGAGCTATGACATGTTCCGCGATTACGAAGACCGGGGCCGACGTTTCAAGGCGACCGTGCTGGCGGAGCTCGGTCGGTGAGGGCCCGGGCCGCCCTCGAACTCCCGGCCGCGCGCGCAACGCTGGCATCGACGCGCTTGTGGCGTCGCGGTGACCGCGCTCTCCTGCTCGCCGTCGGCGCGCTCACGGCCTTCGGCCTGGTGATGGTCTTCTCCGCTTCTGAGGTGCAGGGCTGGCTGTGGTTCCACAACCCCGCCTACTATTTCGAGCGGCAGCTCATCTGGCTGGCGCTCGGCGTCGTCCTGCTCTGGGCCGGGGCCCACATCGATTACCACCGGCTGAGGCCGCTGGCCGGGCCGCTGGTGGGCGCCACGGTCGTGCTCATGGTGCTCGTGCTGCTGCCGCATTTCGGGGTCGAGGTCAACGGTGCCCGGCGCTGGTTGCGGCTGGGGCCGATGCAGATGCAGCCGGCGGAGCTCGCCAAAGTCGCCAGCATCATCTTCATGGCGCTCTGGCTGGAGCGCCATCGCGAACGGATCGGGTCACTGGAAGACGGTGTGGTACCGTTCCTGGCGCTCTTGGGGTTGGTGACCCTACTCGTCATCCTCGAGCGAGACCTGGGCACCACGCTGATCGTCGCGGGCATCCTTCTCTCGCAGTTCCTGGTGGCGGGCGGGCGAAAGCGGCACGTCCTCTTGCTGCTACTGATCGTCGGCCTCTGCCTCTATGTCTTCATCCGAATGGAGCCTTACCGATTGCATCGCATCCTGGCCTTTGTCGATCCCTGGGCGGATCCCCTCAACACCGGGTTTCAGGCGATCCAATCGGTGGTCGCGCTCGGCTCCGGCGGCATCACCGGGCTGGGGCTGGGGCACAGCATTCAGAAATATCAGTGGCTGCCCTTCGCGCACACCGACTTCATCTTCGCCATCGTCGGCGAGGAAACGGGCCTCTTCGGCACTACTGTCGTTCTCGCACTGTTCGGGCTCTTCACCTATCGCGGCTACCGGGTGGCGCTCAAGGCTCCCGACGCTTTCGGGTCCCTGCTCGCCTGCGGGGTCACCACCTGGATCGCTTTCCAGGCGCTGGTCAACATCGCGGCGGTCACCGTGACCCTGCCCACCACGGGAATTCCGCTACCCTTCATCAGCTACGGCGGGTCCTCGCTCGCGATTACGCTGCTGGCTGTCGGCATACTGATGAACGTTTCGACCCAGAGCGAGAAGGTGGGATGGATACGGCATGCGAGTATTGATCTCGGGCGGCGGCACGGGCGGACACTTGTTCCCGGCGATCGCCGTCGCGCAGGCGCTGTCGCGGAAAGAGGCTGACGCCACCGTCCTCTTCGCGGGACGCCGCGAGGGCATCGAAGCGAAGACGGTCGCCAGTTACGGGATGCGCTTCGCCGCCATCGCGGCCGCGCCCCTCTATACCGAGCAGCTGTGGCGCAACTGGAACCTGCCGCTGGTGCTGGGGGCGGCGCTTTATCAATCATCGCGACTGCTCGATCGGTTCAAGCCCGACGTCGTCCTGGGAACCGGCGGGTACGTCAGCGTCCCACTCATCACCGCCGCCGGCATCGCTCGCATCCCCATCGTCCTCCAGGAGCAAAATTTGATGCCCGGGCGCGCCACGCGCGTGCTCGCCCGTTTCGCCAGCAAGGTTGCGACGGCCTACCCGGAATCCTCCCGCTTCCTGCGCACCTCGACGGTCGTCGTGACCGGCACGCCGGTTCGAGCCGAATTCTGGCGTCGAAAAGACAATTTTCCGGCGCGGCCCCGGATCATCCTGGTGCTGGGTGGCAGCCAGGGTGCGCATCGTCTCAACCAGGCCGTTGCCAATGCCCTCCCATGGCTGCTCGATCGGCCTGAGCTGGCGATCATCCACCAGACGGGCCCACGGGAGATCGACGCCATGCGCGCGGTAAGGGCCGCGCTGCCCGCACCGCTGGCCCCGCGCTACGAGCCATTCGCCTTCGCCAACGACCTGGCGGAGCGGATCCGCACCGCCGACCTGGTGATCAGCCGTGCGGGGGCCAGCACGCTGAGCGAGGTGAGCGCCATCGGCATCCCGATGATCCTGGTGCCGTATCCGTATGCCGGGGGTCACCAGCGCCTGAATGTTGCCCCCTACGCCTCGGCCGGCGCGGCGATCGTGATTGCGGACGAGGAGGTGGACGGGCGGCTCCGCGGTGTGCTCATGTCGGTCATCGACGATGAGGCCAGATATCGCAAGATGGTCGAGGCCATGCGAGGATTGGGGCGGCCCTACGCCGCCGAAGAGGTAGTCAGGCTCCTCGAAGCGGTGGCGCGGCACCACTGATGCGGATTCACTTCATCGGCATTTGCGGCTACGCCGTCTCAGGGCTGGCGCTTGTTGCCAAACAGCTTGGCAACGAGGTCACCGGGTCCGACGAGGACGCCTATCCGCCGACGACCGACATCCTGACACAGGCCGGCATCAAGTGGGTCGACGGCCACGCGGCCGGCAACGTCATGCGCTGGGGGAAGCCCGACCTCGTCGTCCAGGGCAACCAGGTGCGCGACGGCAACGCGGAAACCGATGCGGCCCGCCGGCACAAGATCCGCCTCGTGAGCGAGGCTGAGTACTGGGGCGAGCTGACCGCCGAGCGCTTTCGCATCGTGGTGGCCGGCTCGGCGGGGAAGACCACGACGGCCAGTCTGATCGCCTGGATCCTCCGGAGTGCCGGACGCAACCCGGGGTTCCGCCTCGGGATGACCGCGCGCGACCTCGGCACGGCCGCCGCCTGGGGCAGCGGGCGGGAGTTCGTTTTCGAGGGCGACGAGTACACCTCGGCGGTTTTCGATGCGCGGCCTAAGTTCCTCCACTTCGCGCCGCAGCTGGCGGTGCTGACGAACATCGACTGGGACCATCCCGACGTCTTTCCGGATCCGGCGGCTTACGAGGCGGTGTTTCGCCAGCTGGTCGAATATCTCGGCGCGGAAGACCGCCTGATCGCCAACTCGGACGATGCCACGGTGCGCCGGCTGCTCAGCCGCACACGCGCCAACGTCGAGACCTACGGCCTACGCGGCGAGGCCGATTGGCACGGCCGCGACGTCCAGATCGAAGGCGATGGCATGCGTTTCACCGCCTGGCACGAAGGCAAGGTGCTTGCCGTCGTCACCACCAAACTTCCGGGTGAGCACAACGCGGCCAACGCGCTGGCGGCGCTTGCCACTACCGTCCGGGTCGGCGTGCCTGTTTCCGCCGCGGTGGAAGCCATTGGGCGGTTCCAGGGCGTCAGCCGGCGCTTCGAAGTGCGCGGCCACGTTCGCGGTATCACCCTGGTCGACGACTACGCGCATAACCCGGCGAAGGTGCGCGCCACCCTCCAGGCGGCGCAGGAGCGCTTTCATCCCGGACGGGTGCTGGCATGCTTCGTGCCGCACACCTACTCGCGCACAAAAAGCTTGCTGGATGGTTACGCCGACGCCTTCCAGGGTTGTGCCCTGGCAGTGATCGGCCCCATCGAGCCGGCTCGGGAGCGTCATCTCGCCCACACCGTCAGCTCCCAGGACCTGGCCAGCGTGATCCGGGGGGT
>JALYYE010000368.1 GCA_030946735.1 Candidatus Dormiibacterota bacterium | reverse complement strand
GCGGCTGCGGGAGAAAGCGCGCGCGTCTTTCTCCAGCTCGGCGAGCCGGGCAGGGACGACGTCGTACAGCCGGTAGAAAAGCACGCGGCGCATGGTGGTATGAGAGCAGTTTCGTTAAGGCCGCTCGCGAGCGGCGGCGGGTTTCATTCTAAGAAGTCTCACGCTGTGTGGCGCGAGGGTGAGCCGCAGCGTGTCGGTCTTGACGCCGAGCGCGCGCCCGCCGCGGCGCGTTGACCAGAGGTCCCTGATAGCGAACGTTCCGCCGGTGCCGGTGGCCTCGCTAAAGCTCAAACGGTAGGGCCGCGCCGAATCGCTCCAGTTGTAGACGGCGACGGTCGCGCCGCCGTCGCCCTCGGGACGAACCCACAACGGCGGCAGCTCCTGCGGAGATGCGAACCAATGGTCCTGCGCCTCGCGCTCGGGTGCGCTGAAGAGATGCACCGGTTCGGCCGCGGGTCCGCCGACGAGACCAATGACGTTTGCGTTGCGCAGTAAAGCCAGCCGCTCCGCCGGCAGGGTTTCCAGGTCATCGCTGAGCATGAAGATGCCACCCGATAACGCCGCGACTGTCATCATGACTCGCGCCTCGTCCGGCGTGAGCTGCGGGGCCGCGGCCATCACGACGTCGGCGTCAATGGCGAACAGGGCGCGGTCGAAGAAGAGGCGGGCGGCCTGGTTGCGAGCCATCGAGAGGATCAACGGAAATCCCACCTGCGGCGAGCCGGCCTTGCCGTCTTCCATTTGTGGGGCGGCAACATCGCCGCCGGTGCGGGCGCCATGTACGAGGCCGACGATGGGCATCAAGGGCGCGCCGCAGGCAAGCACAAAGGCCTCCTCTGGTTTGCCCGGCGGATTGATCGCATCGAAGATGCGCTTCAGTCCGGATCGCAGGGCCTGGGTGCCGGTCACCTCGGCGTCGTGCCGGCCGGCCTCGTAGGCGGCGCCGTAGAGGAAGTCGAGCTTGAAATAGGTGAAGCCGTCCTTGCGCAGGGTCCGAAAGAGCTCGTCGAGAAAGCGCTGGGCACCCGGATGCGTCGGGTCGAGGATATGAAAGGCGCGGCCAAGTCGGGGATCGACCAGGGGCGTCCCATCGCTTGCCTTGAGCAACCATTCCGGGTGGGCTTGCGCGAGCTTCGAGTCGGCAGCCACATGAAAGGGCGCGAGCCAGATGCCGAGCTCCAGCCGGTGGCGGTGCACTCGGGTGGCGAGGGCGTGCAGGCCCGCCGCAAAGAACTCGTTGGCGACCCAGTCGCCCCAACGCTGCCAGCGGGGCATCCAGCCATCGTCGAGCTGAATCACGGGCCGGTAACCGTTGGCCGATGTTTTGACCAGCTCGGGCATTCGTTTCGCCAGGAAGGCCGCGTGTCTTGCGATGTCGCCCTCCGTCACCGCGAGGCCGAGGTGATACCAGCTGCACCATCCACGCGGGACTGTGGAGAAGCTGCGCGCGCCGGCGGCGTGGCCGGCGGCGGTCAGCGCCTTGCGCAGCGTCGCAGTGCCATCCTCGCCATGGAGAAGAAGGATGGGATCGGAGACGAGCCCGGTTTGCGCGGCGACCTCCAGCCGAAGCTCCTGTGGGAGGCCGCTGCGTTGCTCTGGTTCCGAGAGCGGCGAGCCGTGCTGCTCGGCGACGAAGGTCGGGATGTCGGTCGGGAGCCCGTCGGCCGTGTGCTCGTCGCGGTTGTAGTGCCAGCGGAATACGGTGGCGAAGCGGCTGGCCTTCAACACCTGGCCGACGAACATCGCCTGGCCGTCGCAGATCGCCGCCGTCCACCACGAGCTCGAGGTCGGCTTGCGATCACCTTCGGTGATCGCCTCATCGAGCGGGTGGATCCCGGCGTAGTCCCATGACTGGTAGCCATTGATCAAGGCGCTGGCGCGCCAGGGCTCATCGCCGACGTGCAAGGCGGCGCCCCCACCCTCGACGACGATCGGACGCCAGCCGTTGAAGGTCAGCGCCACCTGGCCATTGTTGTTGAGCTCGCACTCGATTACGACCCCGCCCTCGTGCGGGATCAGGCGGGCGGTGGCCAGCGCCGGGCCGGCCTGCCAGTGAAGCGCGAAAGGCTCGGGATGCGGCAGAGCCGTGGCGGTGCTGGCGAACCACTCTCCGTTCAACTTCACCGCGCAGGCGGCACGCTTAATCACGGTCCGGTCACCCGCCAGTACGGAAAAGGTGCCGGCCTGCTGGTCGGCGAGCGGCTTCAGGTCCAGATCGCCGTCAGTGTAACGTCAAGTCCGCCCAGCGGGGCCCGGATTGGCCTGTGCTAGCGTGGACAAACGTCAGGACAGCCGGTCGTTGAGCTCAACCAGGTTTACAAGCGCTTCGGCTCCGTTGAGGCCGTCCGCGGCATCAGCTTCGAAGTCAACCAGGGTGAGCTGGTTGCGATGCTGGGTCCCAACGGCGCCGGCAAGACCACTTCCATCTCGGTGTTGCTTGGACTGCGCAAAGCCACGTCCGGCAAGGCGCGACTCTTCGGCCTCGAGCCGACCGACCGTCGCGCGCGCAGCCGCTGCGGCGTGATGCTGCAGGAATCCGGTGTTCCCGACACGCTCACCGTGCGCGAGCTTGTCGAGCTCTTCGGCTCCTACTACCCGCATCCCATGTCGCCGGAGCGGGCGATCGCCCTGGCGGGCCTAGAGCCGCAAAGCAAGCAGCAGGCGGGCAAGCTGTCAGGTGGCCAGCGTCAGCGGCTCTACTTCGCGCTTGCTGTCGCCGGCGATCCCGAGGTAATCTTTTTCGACGAACCCACCGTCGGTATGGACGTCGAGTCGCGACGGCTCTTTCTGCAGAGTATTCGCGACTTCTCCAAGCAGGGCAAGACGATTCTGTTGACGACGCATTACCTCGAAGAGGCGGACCAGCTCGCCGAACGGATTATCGTCATCGATCGCGGTGTCCTGGTCGCCGATGCGAGCCCGCAGGAGATCAAGTCGCGCGTGGTCGCCAAGCAGGTGAGCTTTACCACGCCGATGCGACTCACCCAAGCCGACTTCGCGGGACTGCCGGTCTCCAACCTGACGATCGAGAATCATCGAGTCCGCCTGTTCAGCAACGCCCCCGAAGCCCTGCTGCGGGAATTCTTTCGCCGGGGCGTGGAGGTCGGCGACCTTCAGGTCGTCGGGGCCGACCTCGAAGAGGCATTCATTTCGCTGACGCATCAAGCGGAGAGGCGGATGGCGCCGTGAGTACCGCGACCACGCAGGGGATGCCGGTAGCTCCCTTTGGCCGGATGCTGTGGATGGAGACCCGCGCCAAGTTCGTCGCCCGCCTGCGCAACCCGGCCTTCACGGTGCTATCGCTCGGTCTCCCGGTGATGTTCTTCCTTCTCTTCAATGCCATCTTTGGGGGCCTGCAGGCAGCGCCCGGCGTCAGTACGACCAAGCTGATCCTGGTCTCCTATGCGACCTACGGGGTGGGCAACGTGATGGTCTACAACTTCGGCATCGGCCTGGCCAACGACCGCGGCCGAAAGCTCGACCTTCTTCAGCGCGCGACCCCGTTGCCCCCCTTTGTTGCCACTTTGGCCTACGTCATCGGCGCCCTGATCTTCGCCCTGCTGAGCCTGATCTTCCTCGGCCTCGTGGCCACCGTGATCGGCGGCGTTCGCCTCGATGCGGGGACGTGGCTCGACCTGACGTGGCGCTTGATGCTCGGATCATTCCCGGCGATCGGGCTGGGCATGGCGATCGGTTACGGCGCGAGCCCTAACGCGGCACCTGCCCTTGCCAACATGGTCTACTTGCCGATGCTGTTCTTGTCCGGGATCTTTGTGCCGCTCAGGCAGCTGCCCAGCACGATCCAGCACATCGGCTCGGTGCTGCCCACTTACCACTACGCCCAGCTGGCCTGGAAGACGATCGGCCTGAACGATGAGTCAACCCTGGTGGCGCTCGCCTGGCTTGCCGGCTGGTCGCTCGTGCTCTTCGCCCTCACGATCCGTCTCTACCGGCTCGACCAGGACAAAAAGTTCAGCTAGCTCAGCCGGCTCCGGCGGCTTCGGTTTCGATCCTGGCCAGTGCCGCGACCACCGCATCATCTAGCGCCTGCAGAGCGCGCCGCACGTCCTTCGCCGGGATGGGCAGCGACCCTTCGAGCTTTGCTCGCATCACCTCCCAGGCTCGGTTGGTCCGCCGTTGCTCGGTGATTCCCGCCATGGTGAGTGAGAGCTGCTGGGCTCGGCCGTCTCGGGGGTGCGGCTCGCGCCGGAGGTGACGGCGCCCATCCATGACTCGGAGGTAGTCGAGCACGGTCGTCAGCGGCATGCCCATCCGCCGCGCCATCTCGGTGGCGGTCAACGGCGCCTGCTCCAACAGCAGGCTGTAGACGGCATATTCGTCCGCGCGCAGCCCAACATCGGCGAGGGCAGCAGCCATCACGCGGCGCACCCGCTGGTTGAGGACGAACAGGTCAAAGAGGAGGGAGATCTCGCGGCCGGGCTGCGCCACGGGCCCATCATAAACCACGGGTTCGTGGTAAATACCACGAAGTCGTGGTATCGTGGTGCCTCCATCAATGGGTCGCCGCGAGGTCGCGATTGCCGCGCTGCTGCTTTTCCTGGGCGGCTGCTCGCCCAGCGCGCCAGCCCAGGCCACCCCGTCCCCAGCGCCTTCCATAAAGATCGCGAACTTCGAGCACTATGCCGGCGCCTATCGGTCCTCGGCAAGCGTCACCTACATCGTCAATGGCCACGGCCATCTCCTCAACCTGCGGGACAGCAGCTTCCGGCAGCTCTATTCGACATCGCTGCCGAACCGATTTACGGTTGGCCGCGCGTTTGAGATCCCTTCTCCGAAAGAGGCCGACGTGACTTTTCGCATGGCCGGGGCGCGCGCCGACCGGCTCACAATCAAGCCGGTCACGGGGTCGGCGGTTGTTGCCGCCCGCCTCGTATTCAAGGAGACCGATGTGTCGGTGCCCGTCGCGGGCGCCATCCTTGCCGCCACCATCACCGAACCGCCGACGCCCGGGCCGCATCCCGGCATCGTCATCATCCACGGATCCGAGCCAGGGACGCGAATCGACTACGGCGTCTGGGTCGGCTTCTACGCAAGCTTGGGATTGACGGTTGTTGCCTACGACAAACGTGGCATTGGCGCCTCGACCGGGACTTACCCCGGCGAGTTTGCTAGTGACAGCAATCTGGCAACTTATGCCGCCGACGCGAGCGCCGCGGTGCGCATGCTGGCATCCTGGCCGGGGGTTGACCCCAAGCGCGTGGGTTTCTACGGCGGAAGTCAGGGCGGCTGGACGGTGCCCCTGGCAATCGCGCGGAACCAGGCGCCGGCGGCTTTTGCCGTTCTGGCGTCCGGACCCGCGGTGTCGGTGGACCAGCAGCAGACGTGGTCAGCCTTCAGCGCCAGCTCCCAGATTCAGCCCGGGGCCTCACCGGAGGCGATGGACGCCGCGGTCCGCGAAACCACGAGCTCTGGCTACGTCCCGGCGACGGTCCTTGCCACGATCCGGCAACCACTCCTGTGGGTCAACGGCGCCGTGGACCGGCAGGTGCCGACCACCGTCAATACCGAGATCCTTCGAAGCCTGCACCATTCGAACTGGGACATCGAGGTACTGCCGGGCGTCGACCACGGGCTGTTCGAAAATGCCAGCGGGCTGGAGCCCGACCAAAAGAGAGCTACCAAGCTAGCGACCGGCCTTTGGGACCTGATCGCGGGCTGGCTCGCCCGGACGGTTGGGGTCGCTCCCTAGATCGCCCTCAGTCGAGGGTCAGGTTGGGGGCCCGCTGGCGGCGGACCCGCCCGAAGGGTTTGCGCCCCTCGAGTGCCTGGATAAAGAGGTAGATATGGCGGGCTGCCTGCGTGTCGAGGCCACCCAGCCAGATCGGATGCATCTTGAGTTTGGCCGCCAGCAGATCGCGGACCTCGCGGGCCTCCTCGTTGCGACGCTCGGTGAGGTCCTGCACGTCTTTTCCCCTTTGCGTGGCCCCGCCCTACCACGCGCGCCGCGTCCCCCTAAGGTGACGGTAAGCGCAATTCAGCCGCTAATTATTGGGCGTGGAACGGCAAAAATCAATGAGGAGCCCGGATCAGTGTCCGCGCGACTTCACGATCAGCTCATCCATCCAGGGCGGCACCATCACATGCACTGGCACACGGTTCGGTCCAGCGACCAGGAGAAAGTCGCCTCGTTCTGCCGTCTCGAGATAGTTGACCTGCCTCTCGGTCAGGTTGAAGGCCTTCTGCAACTTCACCGCTTCCGAGTGCTTCTGCGAACCGAGCAGAAGAATGCTGGGATTGGTGGCTAGCACCGCCCCATCCTTGGTTTCGAAAAAGTCGCCAGGGTTTTGGCTGACCAGGATCAAGCTACCGCCATACTTTCGTATGCGGCGAGCCAATCGGATCAGGAATCGCCGGATCGGTTCGTGTTCCAGTAGAAGGCCCGCCTCGTCGATTAGAAGATGGCGCGGTCGACGATCTCGACGCAGAGCCGTCCAGAGCCAGTTGGCGAGCAGCAGGCAGGCCGGAGGAATGAGCTCCTCGCTGAGGTCACGGAGGTTGAATCCCACGATGTCCGCCCCCAGGTCAACGTTGGTTGGTGCGCTGAAGAGTTGGCCAATATCGCCCGTGACCCAGCGGCGAAGGATCGTCACCACTCGTGAGCCAGGCTGGGCGCTGTCAAGTTGACGCCAGATATCGCCTAGTACGGGGGTGCTCTTAGCATTTGCGATCACCGACCGCGTGATCGCCTCGACATGGGCCCGCTCGACCTCATCCAGCTTGCCGCACATCAAGCCGATCAAGTCGAGGACATCGCTGAGCTGATCCGTTGGCTCGTCCGATTCGACAGCGAAGAGGAGTGGGTCAAGGGCATTGATCGCATGGCCGGATCCGGCGGCCAGATGAAGGTACGTTCCGCCCAACGAGCGGATCATGCCGCCATACTCTGCCTCGGGATCCATAACGATCGCCCCGATCCCGCGAGTGTGGCCGCTGAGCACGACCGACGCGGCGGCATAACTCTTACCTGCGCCGGAGTGGGCCAGCACTGCGATATTCGCGTTACCAAACCGCTCTGCGTCAAAAGGGTCGAAAACGCAGAGGCCCCCTGTTTCCTTGTTGTAGCCCCAGTAGTGGCCATCAGCATCCGCGAGGTCTTCCAGGAGCCAGGGCATCATTGTGGTTAGCGCGCTGGTATGAAAAATGTGCTCCCTACCGAGAAGATCGGTGCCAAGCGGCCACGAGGAGAGCAGCGCTTGGCGCATTTCGAAAAACGGCTGCACAGTCTGCAGCATCATGCGGCGGCAGCTGCCCCGAAGCGCGTCGGCCTGGCTGCGTAGTTCCATCAGACTTTCGGCGCCAATTGTCAGGTAGAAGCTGACCGCGAACGCCTTCTCCTCGTTCCGTGCCAGCGCCTGGTGAACCGTCAGCGCATCGGGAAGCGTCCCCATCGCGGTGCGGTCAACGGTTCCCGACTCGAGGCTAGCGATGTCGTTTGCCCGAAGGTCCCGAATGCGGTGGTGGAGCAGATTGAGCATCCGGTCGGTCTCGAGCGGCAGGATGTGAATGCCTGCATGCAGCTCACCCTTGAAGCTCAGGAGCGGCAGTAGCCAGCCTGGCTCGACCTCCTCCCCCGGATATCGATTGACGACGAAGGAGGCGTAGTAGCGGCCGTTTACCTCTACGGTGTCGGCGCGATCGGCATAGGTTTGCGGCCGGGTGGCGGCATCGCTCCTCAGCGTCTTGCCGTCGCCATAGAGCTGTGCCAGCAGCGTGCTGAGTGCCGCGTCATTCAGGACTTGAGCTTTCACCCCGATGCGTCGCAGCGACTCCGAGAGCGCTTGCGCCCGATTTCGGAGCGGCCTTCCAAGGTCTGCTGCGACAAACCGGGGCTGGTCGCTCGTCCGATCAAACCGAAAGAGCCACGACCGCAGCAACTGGCGGGCTGGTTCTACCGGACCCAGAACTATGAAACTCTCCCGCTGGTAGACCGGCGTGTCCTGGAGGTGGGTGTTGATGAAGCTGCGGGTCAGAGCACCGAGATACGCTCGGCGATCGGAAAAGGCGGTTGGATCTGGTTCCGTCGTGTCCCCAGCAGCGACTCTCCGGACGCGCAGATAGAGCTGCAATGGTCCACTCTGTGCATGCAGTAGGTCACGGAACGCCTGAATTGAGCGCGCCTGTTGCTCAGGGGCCAGGCCATGGAAGTTCAGCGAGCTGGTGCTGACGATGACGCGAGGCGCACCGTTCCGAAGATGAAGGACGCCGTCCTGCACGGCGGAGACCTCATCGCCGAAGGCCGGTCGCCGAAACAGTTTGACCAACCCGTTTCAGTCCGTACTGAGCGCCAGCACAAATGAGGAAGAGGCGATTGCCGACGAGTAGGCCGACTCCTCTGCCGGGGCAATGGCCAGGAGGACGCTCCCCGGCTTGCTATTGCCAATGTTGAGGCTACGATCAGCCTGATCGACCTGCGTGCCCTGGTCGGTGCGCATTGCGATCACGAGGACATTCTTGCCGATCATCAGAGGCGCTTGTGCCGATTCGTCGACCAGGGCGACGCCCTTTGAAGGATTGGGGATGGCCATCACGTCCACCCGGTCGCCAGGTTTGAGGACGCCCCCAACGGCGGCCGACGGGGCGATCGGCAATCCGATTATCCGATAGCCGGCCGGGACGTCGAGACCGGTGCCCAGGAGGCTGGCGTTCCGGGAGGGGGCCACCTGCCGGGCATCCAGAAATTGTCCCTCCAGAATCGGAGAGGAGACAACCTGGCCGACCGCCTGGCCGGATGCCCCCAAGACCCCAGCAGGTGCGGATGCCGGGTTGATCCGGTGGACGGCGATATCGGAATCCTGGATGCGGGTTCCGACGCTCAGGTCACGGGTGGCGACCAGAGCGGTCGACTGGCGGGTGTCGGAGTAATAGAGGAGACCGGCGATAGTCGACAGAACAATGAACATCCCCAGATAGATCGTGCGTCTCATTTGCCCTCCTAGCCGCTCTGCGCGGCAAAATCAACCGATACCGAGAAGGTCGAGCCGATGACATAGGAGGCGAGATGACCATCCGGGAATCGCGTCTCCACATACAGGGTGACCGGCACGGCGTAGTCCCGGCGCTGTCCACTCACGATGCGGTCCGGACTGTTCCATTGGAGCTGCATCAAGTCGGCGGCGCGGTGAATGCCGTGGGGAACTGTGCCGCTACCAGCGGGGGCGTCCGATGGCCCGCCGTCGTAGCGCCAGCCGGTCAAGCGCGAGCGCCCGAATCCCCGCGGGACGCCGTCCACGACCAGCAAACCTTCCCGGTTGATCAATAAATGGACCGACAAAGAAGTCAGAGCGCCCCGAAGGACCTCGATGTGCCGAAATGCCGTTTCGGGGTCGGCGCGGATTGCGGCTCCAAGGTAAGGTACGACCCCGACCACGGCCTGGGGCGCCAAGTACCGTCGCAGTGGCCGAGACCCGGCCGTCGCCATGGCGTGGTTGCCCACCGCTACGGAAAACGGCCGGCGGAGGAGATGCACCGTGCCGTACCGGTCGTACACCGCCGCCTGGGCGTGCCCGGAGATGAAGGCGACAGCCCGCGCGTCGTAGCGGCCAGGCGATTGATACGTATGACTCACCTTGATCGTGGTCCCAACCGGTCCATTCAACGTGCGGCTCTGACCGTCCCCAAAGTCCAGGGCCCAGGTGGTGACCGACCAGTCTTCGATGGCCATGCTCAGGTAGAGATTGAGATCCTGGGTCAAGGCACTGCTGAGGACGGCCGAGACAAGGCTTTCGGACCCGGCCGGCGAAACGGCGGGCGCGACGCTCACCTGCAGATCGAGGTCCAGCCGAGCGTTCGCGTCCGGCAGCGGTGGTTGGTCGACTGGGGTCGTCGTGGGACTGGCGCAGATGGTGGTTGTCGTACCGAAGTTGGGCTGTGGCGCGGTCGACGGTGGAGCATTGATTTGGACGTTGGTTGCCCGGTCGAACACGTAGACCGCCCAGATCCATTGGCACGATGGGGTGGCGACCGGTTGGGGAACCCACTCGGAGAAGAAAGGCGACTGATGGCCAGTCCCGTTGGGTGCGGGGTACGCAAAGGTGGAGTCGCTGACTTGCGCGTAGACGAAGGCATGGCCGGCATACCCCGACACGGACGTGATCGATACCGTTGCGGAGGCGCCGTTGCGTCCCTGGCCGTCGGTCGTACCGGTTGCCAGTAGTAACAGGCTGAGCCCGGACGGAACTGCGGTTTTCATCAGCGTCGATCGCCACTTCATGTCCGGATCTCTGCGTCGGCAGCGATGACTAGTTCGACGTCACGGACGCCGATCCAGCCGAGGAGCATGAACCGGTAGGGGACCTTAATACGGGCGCAGATCGCAGGACGGTCCAAGTGTCCGCCCGTATAGGGATCAATTGCCGGCGTCCGGTTTACGATGCTGATATCTGCTGCGGCCGCGATAGCATTTGGTGTCGCGACATCGGGCATGCCGGCCAGGTTGCGCACAAGATACTCGCGGGCGGTGACCGTTGCGGAAGCTGGGTCAAGCTGGAGCCTACCGGTGCGGGTGTAATAGGGGGCGTCCACCAGGGTGGCCGCGGTGACCGTGGCTAGATCCAGGGCGTAGCGCAGCCGCAGCTTTTGCATCTGTAGACCAGCCATGTCCACAGCAAGGGCGAGGATAAGGATCAGCGTGGGCATCAGTACCACGGCATACAAGGCACTCTGGCCGCGCGACCGAATCAATGATTCACCTCGCCGCGGCCGACGTAGCTCGACGCGAGTACCAGGTCCCTGCTGAAGAGGAAGGGGATAGCGAGATGGTGCCGACTAATCACTCGTACGGTGATCGGTTGCCCCCAGCGAACGTATGCCGGCGAGACGGTCACCTGTACACGCGCTGGGTCGAGGCCGGCGGCGCGCAATTCCACGCCGACTCGGTCGCGAACGATGGCATCGTCCTCCCCACGTTCGCCGGCGACTCGGGCCCCGATGGCGGCGGCCGACTGTTGACCGATCCAGATATGAATCAAACCGCCAAGCTCGACAATGCCGAATAGAACCGGCAGCAGCATGAAGGCGACCACCAGCACCGCCTGGAGCGTCTCCTGTCCGCGCTGCCGCCGCCGGCGCCGCGCTTTTCTCATGAGGTCTGCGTCAACCGCTGCACCATCTGGCCAATCTTGGCGACCAAACCGTTGTTCCATGCCATGATGCCCACGACGAGGGTGCCAAGAATGATGGCTGCCCCAATCACCCACTCGAGAGTCGACTGTCCGCGCTTCAAGGTCTTCACGTTCTCCCTCCCATGACGTTGTCGACATCAATCGATTGCCGCCTCATCCGAACGCCCGCCGCATGATGCCCCAAAAAAGCGGCACCATAATCAAGATCACGAACTCGGGAAGGTAGATCCCGCCCAGCACACCGAGCAACTTCGTGCTCACCGAGGCCGCCTGGGCCGTAGCGCGGTTCTGCTGGTTCATGCGCACCATCAGTTCCTGATCGCGTAGGGCCGGCTCGAGTCCGCCACCGATTCGTTTGCATTGAGCCAGTACCCCGACGAAGGTCGCGACGTCGTCAATGCCCGTTCTCGGGCCAATCTCGAGCAGCGCCTGATCGATGCTGGATCCCAGCCCGTAGCGACCGAGAGCAAGCCGGATTTCTTGCCGCAGGATACTGTCCGGTTGGGGGCTCGCGGAAAGCACGTGGAGGGCTCGCTCTAATGGCATGCCGGCCACAGTGAACGCGCGGACCATGCTCACCAACTGGGGGAGCTCGCGGTGGATCGCATTCTGCCGCCGACGGCGGCGCTGCGCGAGGTAGCGAGCGGGCGCGAGGTAGCCGGCCCAGACAAAGAGCGGGACAAGCGCCAGGGCACCGGATGCTAGAACTGCGACGAAGCATGCGATCAACCCACCGAAGAGAGCGCTCATGAGCCGGACGACGCGAAGCTCGACGCCATCGATGCGATCCGGATCGATCCCAGCCTGGATCAGATAGGTCGGATCGAGGCGCGTTTGTCGAAGGTGAAGGCGGCTACCCCAGACCACGGCAATGGGACGCAACCACCGCTGGTACCAGCCCTCCTGTCCTCGTTGTTGCTGCCGCCACTCGACTGGAGACAGAGTCGTCGCGCGGATAAGCGCGATCGCTGATGAGTGCAACGGACGGGAGCGTCCGAACAAAGCTTGCAGTGCAGCAAAACATGCAACGCCCGCGCAGAGAGCTCCCAGTATCATGCTTCGAACCGGGCGATCCGGAAGCTAAGAGTCAGACCGATCACCTCCAGCCCCGCAGCGAGCGGAACCAGGACGTAGCGGCCCAGCATCGTTTCATCCAGCACGCTGAGGAGTTGGGGGCTCATCAACCGGAGATAGAGGTACATGCCGGGAACGATGACGGCTAACAGCCAGATCTGAGCCCGTTGACCGGACGAGCGAGCGCGTACCTCATTCGCCAACTGAACATTGAATTGAACGGTTGACGACAGCTCGAAGAACAGAGTGCGAGCTGCCTGCGTGGGTAGCTGATTGGCTGCGCAGATCGTCAGGGTTTCCCAGATCAGGCCAAGGTTGCGGGTCATGACCCGCGCGCGAACTACCTGCAGACTTTCATGGAGTGGGACATCGAGTAGGAAGCGCTGGATCACGTAATCGAGGTCCTCGCGGATCCAGGGGTCGGTGCAGGTTGCGCGTCCCCGGCGCAGGGCATCAAGGTAGGTGTTGCCGGCGGTCAGCCCGCTGAGCAAAGCCTGTAGCAAGCGGGGTGCTTCGAATTCGCTTCGTCGGGACTGCGCATGAACCAGCCACGCGAGGTAGAGGCGTGGCGCGAGGAGACCCGTACCGCCGGCGAAAACCGCCAGCACCGGTGACTGTAGCCAACCAACCGCAAACAAGCCGGCAGGCGCCAGGAACGCCATGGCAACGTAGGTCTGCGGGTTCCCGGCGATACGCGCCGCGGCCAGCCGCTGCCGGTGGTGTGCGGCGAGTCGCTCGATGAGGCGTTGAGAGGTGCCGCTTACCGGTGAGGTGCGACGAAACGCGAGGCCGAGGCACAAGATTGCCACCGAGATGCAACCGGCGGCTACGAGATCCACCGCATTCCCTGCAGTCCGAGCTTGCGGACGAGCCGCGCACCCGGCCGATAATCTGGAACTGGATGGAAGTCAACTTCGGTGCCGTTTCGGCCTGTGGTCAGCTCGGTCGTAAACACCGAGAAGAGTTCGTATCGACCATTCGCATCGACGTCCCGCAGTTCGGCGATCTCTTGCACGCAGCGGCGCCCGTCGCGCAACCTGCCAACAAAAACGACCAGATCGAAGACGCGCGCAATATAGCGGCGGATCTCTGTAGGGCTAAGCTGCGAGAAATCTCGACTGATAAGGAGCTCGAGCCGGGCCAGGGCGTCGGCGCAGCTGCTAGCATGAATGGTTGTAGCCGAGCCGTCGTGGCCGGTATTCAATGCCTCGAGGACGTAGTAGGCCTCCTTGCTGTGTCGGACTTCACCGATGATCAGTCGGTCGGGGCGCATGCGAAGCGCGTTCTGCACCAAGTCAGCGACGTCGAGCCGCCGGTCCTGCGTCGTCTTGCCGGCCAACTCCCTCGAATGGACGCACTCGAGCTTGACCCAGTGCGGGTTGTCCAGCTCAAGTTCGGCGGTGTCCTCGATCGTAATCACGCGCTCGTCGCTGGGAAACGCACTGACGATCGAGCGAAGCAAGGTGCTCTTCCCCGAGCCGGTGGCGCCGGCGATCAGGATGTTGGCGCGAGCAATGGCCATGGCTTCGAGGAAGGCACCCATTTGTATGGAGATCCCACCTGTACTGGCCCAACTCGGTTGCTTGGGATCGTGCTTGTCTGGTAGTAAGGCCAGGCGAACGCGGTTGAACTTACGAATGCAGAGGGTGGGACCGCCGACTGGGGCATAGACCGCATTGGCGCGACTCCCGTCGACCATGCGGGCGTCGACCAGCGGCTTTTCGATATTGATCTCGCGCCCAACCAGGGCGACGATTTTCTGAATTACCTGCTCGAGTTGAGCCTCATCGCGAAAGGCGTTGGAGACGAACTCCAGCCGTCCCCGACGCTCGACGTAGATCTCGTCGAAGCGGTTGACGAGGATGTCGCTGATCTCGGCATCCGCCATCAGTGGCTGGAGCGGCCCGAGGCCGACGATTTCGTCAAAGAGGCCGTCGATCAGATCCGACGTCGGCGTGAGGTGGCGTTGTGTGATCGCGTCGCGGATTCGATCTCTAAGGATGGTGCTGCGGTTGGGATTTGCCGAGAACGGGTCGAGAATCCCTGGATCGACCTGAACTGTGAGTTGGGTGCGCACGAAGTGCCGGAGTTCCTCCGGGCTGGCCAATTGTGGCGGCGAAACGGCGTCAGCCAGCACGACGACCCCTGGATAACCAGGCAAAAGAGCGCGACCTCGAACCCGACGGCGTTGGCAAGTGCAGCGCGGGGTAGACGGAGGCTGCCAGACGGCGCAAGGCGTCGTTCGACGCTCCAGCGCCCCGGAGGACCAAGGGCTCATGCCGGTTCTCAGCCGTATCGAAGGCAGCGTCGTAAGGAATACGCGCCACGAGTGAGCCATTCAGGTCTCCCATTGGCTCTGACAGGCTGAAGCCATCGCGCATCTTGTTGGCGACGTACTGAAGCTTGGTGCCGAGGCCGAGTCGCCTGAGAGCCTCGACGCCTCGGTAAAGCGCTTGAACGGAGCCCGCCGTCGGCGTGACGACGCAGTAAATGCGCGTCGCTGTCTCGAGGAGATAAGTCTCGAGGCCGCCGAGAGCCGCCGACATGTCCAGGACCAGGAACTGATATCCGGCAGCTTTCAGCGTGCTGAGGATATGTGCCGCTTGCGGTACACCAAACAGTTCGGCCCGATCGCCGGCCAGGCATTTCGATGGACCGAGCAACACATCCAGTCCGGTCGCCTGGTGGCGGACGATGTAGTCGCGAGGATCCGGGTGAGGGACCGTAAGATCGGAGAGATAGTCCAGCATGGTTGGCTGTGCAATTCCAAGACGGGCTGAGACGTTGGCTGAGGCCAAGTCGAAATCGACCAGAACAACCCGGAGGGACTGGCGCGGACCAGTCGGCGACTCCCGATAGCGGCCCTTGATCGCCAAAAGGGCCGCGACCTCGGTAGCAAGGGTGGTTCGGCCGGTGCCACCCTTTGCCGAGAAGAAGGTGATGACCTGAGGCCCGCCGAGGTATACGGGCGCGGGTTCCGTCGCTTCGACATCGATCGCACCATCCGCGTCGTGGCCCATGCCCGCACCGGGATCCGGCAGCTCGATGACGTCGTCATCTGCGAAATGCGCGAGAGTGGCAGGTGAGGGTTCCTGAGCCGGGGTCGATTCGGCCTGCGAGGTAACAACGCTCAGACGAGGACCTCGGCCGCCGATCAACTGGCGGTCTTGACCCGTCGACGGCTTCACCTGAGCCCCTTGGGTCGGTTCGAGATCAGGCGCCATCTCTTGGCCGAACTTGAACTCAAGGGCGGCCAGCACCCAATGGAGCAGGGAGCGACCCTCCGGTCGGATCCACGCAACGGCAGCGCCCGCAAGCCCTGCCGTCCCTGCCGCAGCCAGTTGCAGCGGCGCTGGGAGGGATAGGTGAAGGATGGTGTACGCGGCCAACAGCCCGAGGAGAAGAGCGGCGAAACGAGGTACCGAAAGGCCAAGGACAAATTGGTCTTCGCCGTTGAGATCGTGAGGAATCCGCACTCCGCGCATTGGCCCCCTCCAGGTGGCGTCGAACTTCAGCGCGGGGGACGTAGCCGGCGGGGACGAGTGCGGGTTGTCTTTATTGCGGCTGCGCTGACTGGTTGTCTACACGCAGCGACCCGTTTCGCTGGCCGGGATTTTGGTGCCTGCACCAGGATTCGAACCCGGGACCAACTGATTAAGAGTCAAGTGATCGCTTTTCGAATACGAATCATCGCTTAGACCAACTGACGAATGATCAGGTCATCTATCACCTCCTCGTGGGTTGTGTAGCTGTGCAGGATACCATTCGCAAGATCTTGGGGTTGTAGTCCGACCACGCCAACCAGAGACGCACGGTGCACCATTAAGCACCGGCGCACTCATCTGACGGGTGATCCCCGGCCCCGACCCAAATACGTGCACACTACAGCTCTGCCGCCCCGATCTGAATCAGCAATTGACGGTGTGGTCGGGAGGGTTGTTGCAGATTTTTGCTGCGGCAGCCTTCGTCCAGATGAAGGCGCGACTGGACGAATTCCTAATCGGTTCTTAACAGGGCAGGCACCAGCCTGAGCCGGAGGCCTGGGGCCTGGGGCCTGCGCTAAGGATGTGGCTTAAAGCCAGCCGTTGTGGCCGGCGATGCGAACAGCATCGGCGCGGTTACGGGCGCCGAGCTTGGAGATCACGCCTTCGCGCCTCCCACCGCGGTCTTCGCCACGTCCTGGACCTGGGCGGGCATTCCAGTGCCACTTGCGGCTGCCGGCAGCAGGGGTGGGTCCGGCCGTCATCAATGGAGGGACCCATTGGCGACCTGATTAGCGAACGCTCGCTCCGTAGCGCGAATAGATGTGAGCCCGTTCGCGTCGACGACGCTCGCGACTTCCTCAGTCTCGCCGATCAGGAAGGCTCTCCGATGCCATTCTCAGCGACCTTATCGGCGAACGCAAGAAGGGACATCGAGCAGGTACCCCTCCCTAAGGGGAGGGGAAAATGTTTGCCCCTCCCGCAGGGGAGCGACGTTTAATCAGGTCCCGTCTTGGGTCATGGCATTGCTCCGGACGGGCACGGCCGCCAGCTCTGAGCGCCGCTCGTACTCTCCGGATAACTGGCGGGTCAGCTCCGCCACTATCGCCTGAATGAATTGCCAGATTCTCATGGGGTCGAACAGGCGCCGCGCGTTGACCGCCGAACGAGGCCGAGGGGTCTTCGGGTCGAACCGCCGGTCGAGTTTGGGTTCCGAAACGGTCGTTGCCATTTGCAGTCCTCCTGAGGGATTTGATGCTTGAGCTGACGAACTGATGAGAGCATCCTTATATAAGGACGCTCTCAGGTTGCTGACTGGTGAGCCATGATCGCCGCGGCGGTCGATTCAGCGAGCCAGGCGGAAAACCGAAGTACGACTCGTACCCGCGCGACGAGCTCAGCGGCCGGAAGCCAGGCGTCGAGGTAGTAGTCGGCGCCGGCGTTGAGCAGTTTGATGCACTCTTTGCTGCTCGGTGACCCGCTCAGGGCAACGATCCAGCGGTAGCCCAGCCGGTGCAAGGTCCAGCAGGTGGCCGTCGGGTCGCGATCCGGAATCCGCAGCAGAACGACGTCCACCGGCTTGGCGCCGGCCAGCTCGGCGCCCGAGATCGTCCGAACGTCTAGGCCGGCATCGCGCCACACCTGGGCCATCCAGGGAGCCGCCCCCTCCAAGCCATCGCGCACCAGTAGTAGTTGCGCTTTCATACGTTCGACCCGCCTTCGAGCGATGACAGGACTTGCTTGACCTGGTTGATCGGGATCGCAAAGCCGACGCCGACGTTGCCGTCAACCGGGCTCTCGATCGAGTTATTGATGCCGATCACCTCGCCCTGCGCGTTGACCAGTGGTCCGCCGGAATTCCCGGGATTGATCGCCGCGTCGGTCTGGATTAGATTGGTGGCGGTGCCGCTGGCGGACGCCGCCGCTGGCTGACTGAGGTTCGACACGATGCCTTCGGTCAGCGATCCGGAGAGGCCGAATGGTGAACCGATGGCGTACACGTTGTCACCCACCTGCACCGTGGCGGAGTTGCCGAGCGTGAGTGGATGCAGTACGGATGCGGCGACCGAAACCCGAATCACCGCCAGGTCGGCACTCGTGTTGGAGCCAACCAGCGTCGCACTGACTGTTTGTCCGGTGCTGAAGGTGACTTGCAAGTTCTGGGCCCCGGCGATCACGTGGGCGTTGGTCAGGATGTCACCCTTGGTGTCGAGCACGATCCCGGAACCGGTCGCCTGACTGGCGCCCACCGCACTGGTGATGGTCACGACGCCCGGTGAATCCTGCTTGTAAACGGTTACCGCCGTTGTCGACGACGCCGTCGAGGTCGAGCTCGTCACCGTCGAGGTTGTCCCCGCAACGGTGGCGGTTGTCGCGGTTGGCGTGCCGCGATCGACCAGCGCGGCCGCCGCGGCACCCGAGCCCGCCCCACCCGCTACGGTCAGGGCGACGACCGCGATCAGCAGCCCGCGCCGAAACCGTTTTGGCGGTGGCGACGCCGGCGGTGCCGCGGGCGCCGCCGGTTGAAACTGGTTATCGAAATATTGATAAGCGACCATAACGATTCACCTCTGATGTTTGTTTGATGTGCGCTCATGATCGACCTGCGTACCTTGCGATTCCGTGACGGCGCGCGTCATGTTTTCGAAAGGTGACGACGTCCAGCATGGTGGACATGCGATCCGGATTTGCGACGAGACGACAGTTTCTGACCGTTGGCGGGGTGGCTCTTGCTGGCGCGGTGCTGAGTCGTACCGTGGCGGCCGAAATGCTCAGTTTCCCCTCCCCCTCCGGGGGAGGGCAGGGTGGGGGCACTGCCACAGCGACAGCGACGGGGACACCAACACCTACTCCGACTCCGACGCCAACGCCAACACCCAGACCGACACCGGCACCCACACCAGTCACCGTCACGATCCCGGTGCCGGTCTACCAGCAGAGCATGGTGCTGGACTGTGAGACCGCCGCCCTGCAGCAGGGCCTCGCCTATTACGGGCTTGCCTTCAGCCAGTCAGAGCTCTTTGCCCTCGAGAACGCGGACACGCGGCTGCCCGTGATGGGCGCCAACCACAGCGTCCTCCGTTGGGGCAATCCCTATACGAATTTCGTCGGCTACGTCAACGGCAGCGACTGGGCGCCCACCGGCTTCGGCGTGTACTGGCCGGTCATCCTGGGACTCGCCCGGACGCACGGCCTCCCCAACGCCGTTGGTGGGGAGGGCTTCGCGCCCAGCCGGATCTACGCCGAACTCGCGGCGGGCCATCCCGTTCAGGTCTGGATCGAGACACGATTCGCTCGCGTCCCAATCGGCACCTGGACCGCCTGGGACGGCACGCAGGTCCGCTATTCATACGCCGAGCACTCAGTGACCCTGAGCGGGGTTTCCCCGACCCAGGTGCGAGTCAACGATGTCCTGAATGCCAGTCAGTACTGGGTCAGCAAGACGCTCTTCGAGGCGAACTTTGCCGACTTCAACAATATGGCGGTCATCTTTCAGTAGGTATGCTTCGCTGATGGCCGAGGCGGCCGCAGCGGCAATGGTCGTTCCCAGTTTCAACGACGTGCTCGCGGCGCGCGAGCGGATCAGCCGATACCTCCCACCGACCGCGCTGCACCGCCTGTGTCCCGAGCAGCTCATCGAGCGCTGGATAGCACGACCGATAGGCGGCCGGCGCCTCGGCCGACTGGACGCCGATCACCTGAACCTTCGGATTGATCGCCTTGGCCACGATGCACGTACCCGCCGCGCCGCTCCCGCCGCCGATCGGTACGATGATCACCTCGATGTCGGGCTGGCGCTCGAGGATCTCCAGCGCCTGGGTCCCGACACCGGCGATCAGATCCGGCTCGTTGCCGGAATGGATGTAGCGGTAGCCATGTTCGGTGGCCAAACGGGCGCAATGCTCTCGAGCCTCATCGAAGTCGACGCCGTGGGTCACGATCTCTGCCCCGAGGCCACGTCACAAATTTCTTGCCACGAGTCTCGCTGCCGACGGCGCCAGTCTACCGATTCAGTGCCGCGACGCTGCTACTGGCCCGCCCGGACACCCTGCGGACGACGGGCTCGGCGTGAGTCTGAAATCGATTCGATCCGACGGTAGCTGCCGCCAGAAGCCGGCGTGATCCAGGCGCGGAGCAGCAGGAAGCGCACGGTGGTCGCGACGAGATTGGCAATCACCAGCGCCATCAGCTCGAGCATCCAGCTCGCACCGGGGGCAACCAGGTGCACAGCCGCGATCGCCAAAGTCGTGAGGCCGAGCGCAATACCGAAGGCGGCGAGGCCGCCGAGATGGTCCCGCGTCGCTGCCCCATTGCGATGAGCCAGGAACGTGAACCTCCGGTTGGCGGCCGTGTTCCCAATGGTTGTTAGCACCAGGCTGAGCGCGTTGGCGATCGTCGCCGGCAAGGCGAGGCGCAGGCCGCTGTAGCAAGCAATGTAGGCGAGGGTGCTGAGGATGCCGATCGCGGCGAAGCTGCGGAGCTGGCGGGAGAGCCGCCAGACTCCGCGCAAGTCCTCGATGGCGGTAGCCATGAGGTCGACTCGTGAGTCGGGGTCGTCGGTCCAGTCGACCGGGACTTCGTAGATGCGTAGCCCGGCTCGTTGCGCCTGCACCAGCAGTTCCGTGTCGAAGAACCATTCCTGATTCTCAATCAGCGGCAGCAGCCTCCGGGCGGCCTGGGCACGCGCCGCCTTGAAACCACACTGGGCGTCGCGCACCCGTGTGCCCAGCACGAGGTGAAGGAGCAGGTTGTACCCGCGCGAAATCAGCTCGCGCTTCGGACCGCGGCTAACTCGGGCGCCAGTGGCGAGGCGGCTCCCAATCGCGACGTCGCTATGCCCGGACATGAGCGGCGCGACCAGCGGGAGGAGGCCGTCCAGGTCGGTGGACAGATCGACGTCCATGTAGGCGACGATCGCCGCGTCACTCTTCAGCCACGCGTGTCGTATCGCGCGGCCCCGACCCTTGGACTCGAGGCGCGTGGCGCGGACACCGTCCAACTCGAGCGCCAGCCGCCGGGCGATCGCCCAGGTCGCATCGGTGCTCGCATTGTCGACGACGGTGATCCGCGCCTCAAAAGGAAATTGGTGGTCAAGGTATCGCCGCAGCCGGCGAACACTCCGCTCGAGGTCGCGTTCCTCGTTGTAGACCGGGATCGCGATATCAACGAGCGGAGTGACTAAAAGGCTGGGGGCGAGGACCGCCAGGTTTTGCGCCATGCCCCCATGGTGCGCCGGAAATCCTGTCGATTCCGTTACTGACCGTTAAGAACTTCGTAAGACCGGGTGTCACCTTTCTGCAAGGCGCGCCAGTGCAGTCTTGACGTCAGCAATGGAAAACACTCGGACGCTCCCGACATATCGACCGACTCCGGCGTCGTCACGCATTCGGCAGGCGGTCTTGTCACTCGTGCGCGGCCAGGTCCAGGATCCGGTCTGGGTCCGGCCGGCGCTGATCGGGCTGCTTGGGACAACTGGGCTGCTTTATCTCTGGAACCTGGCGGCCTCCGGCTGGGCCAACGCGTACTATTCCGCCGCCGTCCTTGCGGGAACCAAGAGCTGGGCCGCCTTCTTCTTCGGCTCGCTCGACGCCTCCAACTTCATCACGGTCGACAAGGCACCCGGCTCCCTCTGGGTGATGGAGATCTCGGCGCGCCTTTTCGGCTTCAACGCCTGGAGCGTGCTCGCGCCGCAGGCCCTGGAAGGGGTGGCGACGGTTGCGATCGTCTATCTCGCTGTACGCCGCTGGTTTGGGCCAGCTGCCGGGCTCCTCGCCGGAGCAGTCGTGGCGCTGACCCCGGTCGCCGGCCTGATGTTCCGGTTCAACAACCCCGATGCGCTCCTGGTGCTGCTGATCACCGCTGCCACCTACGCGACGCTTCGCGCGATCGAGAATGGCCGGACTCGTTGGTTGGTGCTGGCCGGCGCGCTAATTGGGGGTGGATTCCTGGCCAAAGAACTTCAGGCGTTCATCATCATCCCGGTCCTCGCCGCCGTTTATCTCTTCGCCGGCCCGCCGTCGCTCGGCCGCCGGATCGCTCAAGTGCTCGCCGCCGCGGTGGCCGTGATCGTGAGCTCGGGCTGGTGGATCGCCGCGGTCGAGCTGATCCCGAGTGCGTCGCGACCCTACATCGGTGGATCGCAGAACAACGACTTGATCAGTTTGGTCTTTGGATACAACGGTTTTGGCCGGCTCACCGGCAACGAGTCGGGGAGTATCGGCGGTTTTGGCACCCTAGGCCGTTGGGGATTGACCGGCTGGAACCGCCTCTTCAACAGCGAGTTCGGTGGTCAGGTCTCGTGGCTGATTCCCGGGGCGGTCATTCTGTTCGGCGCCTCACTGCTGCTGACGTTCCGCCGTCCACGGACCGACATCGTTCGCGCAGCCTTCCTTATCTGGGGCGGCAGTCTACTCCTGACCGGCGCGGTCTTCAGTTTCGCCCAGGGAATCATTCACCCCTATTACACGGTCGCGCTGGCTCCGGCGATTGGCGCGCTTGTTGGCATGGGCGGCGTCCACCTGTGGCAGCATCGCTCTGAGCGGATTGCGCGCCTCGCGCTTGGCGGGGCGGTGGCAGGAACGGCGCTCTGGGCCTACGTCCTGCTTGGTCGCTCATCCACCTTCGTTCCCGGTTTGGGGACGGTCGTGCTGGTCGCCGGTCTCGCCGCTGCGATCTTGATCGTCAACTTCTCGACAGCGTCGCGGAAAGCTGCCCTCGCGATCGCCGCGCTGGCAGCTTTGGCAGTCCTCGCCGGCCCTGCGGCCTATACCTTCGATACCGTTTCAACGGCGCACACTGGCGCGATTCCCTCGGCGGGACCGGCCGTCGCGACCGTCAGCGGACCAGGCGGCGCGTTTGCCGGCGGCGCGGGCGGAGGTTTTGGCGGTGGCTTCCCCGGCGGAGGGCCGAATTCGGCCTTTGGTGGCGGCGGCAATCCGCCTGGTGGCGGCGGCAACCCGGGTGGTGGCGCCGGGTTCTTGGGCGCTAGCAAGCCGGCGGCCGACCTGGTCAGCCTGCTCCAGGCGAACGCGAGTCGCTACGCCTGGGTCGCGGCGACGGTCGATGCCAACAGTGCGGCGGGCTACGAGCTCGCGACCGGCGACCCGGTCATGGCGATCGGCGGCTTCAACGGGACTGACCCGGCGCCGACGCTGGCGCAGTTCCAGCAGTACGTCCGTGACGGGAAGATCCACTACTTCATCGGTGGCGGCGGACGCGGATCAGCAGGTACCAGCAGCACCGCCTCGCAGATCGCCGCGTGGGTTCAGCAGAACTTCACCGCCACTACGGTCGGAGGCGTCACGGTTTATGACCTGACGCCGGCGGCGGCGTGAAACCGCGAGGGGACTTAGACCCTTTGCACCCGAACCTGTGGAATGTCGGCGAAATCGGCATCCTTGGTGAAGACGACGAGTCCGTGTCGGACGGTGGCATCGACCCGTGAACGGGAAATGAGGCCCGTCTAAGGAATCGCTAAGGGGCGCCGCTTCGGGCCGGCGCCCTGGACGCTTCAGGCCGTACCGTCGCCGCCGAGACCGCAATCGGATCGCTCGCCGGGAAGGGCTCCATCAACGCTTCGTCCAGCGCATCGTACCCGTCGCCGTCGTCGGCCTCGGCGGTCAGTTGATCGGCTCCGGGGCAATCTTGTCGATCTCGGCGAGCTCGGCCGGGGCCAGCTCAAGGGCCACCGCGCCGAGGTTCCCCTCGAGGTGGGCCACCTTCGACGTTCCTGGGATGGGCAGCATCACTGGCGAATGCGCCAGCAGCCAGGCGAGCGCGACCTGGGTCGGCGTCGCATGGTTGCGGCGGGCGATCTCCGCGACGACACCCGCAGCGCCGGCGACCCCCCACCTTCCACCGGGCGCCACGGCAGGAAGGCGATCTCCTCCAGTGAGCAGGACTCGAGCACCGGTTCCGAAGTGCGCTCGAAGGCGCTGTATCGGTTCTGAACGGACACGATCGGCGTCAGCTTTTGCGCGCGCTCCACCTGCTCCGTCGTCACGTTCGAGAGGCCGATGTGCCGGATCTTGCCTTCAGCCTTGAGTTCGACCAGCGCGCCAACCGATTCCTCCAGCGGGACATTTGGATCGGGACGGTGAAGCTGATAGACATCGATCTGCTCGACCCGCAGGCGCTTGAGGCTCCCCTCACAGCCGGCGCGCAGGTGCGCGGGGCGCCCATCCGGTGTCCACTCGCCCGGGCCGGGCCGCTGGAGCCCGCCCTTGGTGGCGATCACGAGCTCTTGCGGGTACGGATACAGCGTCTCGGCGATCAAACGCTCGCTGACCTCCGGACCGTAGGAATCGGCGGTGTCGATGAAGTTGATGCCGAGCTCCAGCGCTCGGCGCAGCACCCGCTTACACTCCTCCCGGTCGACGGGTTCTCCCCAGATCCCTTCCCCGGTGATGCGCATCGCACCGAACCAAAGCGATTGACCGGAAGGTCGCCCCCGATGTCGATCGTCCCCGCAAGCGCGGCGTTGACGGTGGTGGTCGTCCGCTCTGCCATGACGTTCTCCTGGGACGAATAGCCGCCCCCGGTGTGGAGAGGGCGGCGTGTTCCCTAATCGCTGGCGGAGGCGAACCGCGCGCTCGACGATCTGGCCCACGGTCGGTTTCAGGGCGCGGCGGTTCTTACCGTTGGCTCATGATCCGAGTACAAAAACGCGCGACGATCTGTCATGTAACTGAAAGGTAGCCGCCTTTACCATCGGGGCATGTCTTAAAGGAGGCGGTGCCTATGCGCTGAAGTGGCGCCCGCAGATCGAATCCGCATGTCAGTAAGGAGTCAAAATGGATCAAGATTCGCAACCGCCCGTCGTTGAGCCAGTGGCGCCGCGAGGCAGCGATGCGCTGGCGGCGTTGCGCCGCCCGGTAATCAGAGCGGTCCTGGCCGTGAGCCTGGCGGCCGGAGCCGGCATCGGCGGCTTTGTGGTGGCAAACGCCGCCACATCTCCAACACCGGCCGCGTCGCCCTCGACGTCGCCGGCGCCGGCGCGCACCAACTGTCCAAATATGTAGAGGACAGCAGGGAGATGGCGGCCCGCGGCCGGACTGCCGTCTCCCGCCAACCACCACCAATGAATACGTTTTTCAGCCATCGACGCAACCTGATCGGCGCGGCCGTGGCCGGCGTGCTCCTCCTGGGTGCGCTTGGCATCGGCATCCTCTACTATGCGGTCTTCGCCGGCTCGTCACCGCAGAAGCTGGCGCTGAGCTCGCCGACACCGTCAAGCTTGGCCTCCACCGCGAGCCCGGCCGCGTCCCCCGGTGCTGGCACCTGGACAGTGGGCTCGGGCTCTCAGGCAGGCTATCGCGTTCGCGAGCAGCTCGCCTCCCTGCCTGCCCCAAGCGACGCGGTCGGGCGCACGACCGCAATCACCGGCACGCTGAGCCTGACCCAGTCCGCAGGCGGCTACAGTATTACCGCCGCTTCCGTCAGCGTCGACGTCAGCACGCTCGCAAGCGACAAAGCCATGAGGGATCAGCGGATTCGTCAGCAAGGACTCGAAAGCGACCGCTATCCGACCGCGACCTTCCAGCTGACGACGCCGATCGCGTTGCCGGCGACGGCCGGGAACGGCCAGGCGATCCACGTATCGGCGACCGGCGCCCTCACCATCCACGGCGTCACGAAAACGGTCGCGATCCCAATCGATGCCCAACTACAGGGCTCCCAGATCCAGCTGGTCGGGTCGATTACCTTCCCCTTCAGCGAGTTCGGGATGACCCCGCCCAGCATCGGCGGTTTCGTCAGCGTGCAGAACAATGCGACGATGGAATTCCAGCTCATGATGACGCGGCAGGGAGCCTAGCGATGCGAATCCTGGTGGCCGAAGACGATCGCGGCCTGCGCGAGGTCCTCGTCCAGGGACTCGAGGACGCGGGATACGTCGTCGATTCGGTCGACCGCGGTGACGATGCCATCGAGCAACTCAAGTTCTATGAATACGATGTCGCGATCCTCGACTGGAGAATGCCCGGCGTGCCCGGCGTCGAGGTGGCCTCGTGGGCCCGGCGCAACGACCGGCCGACCGCCATCCTGATGCTGACCGCGCGCGACACCCCGCCTGACCGGATCCATGGCCTCGATGCCGGCGCGGATGACTACCTCGTCAAACCCTTTGACTTCGGCGAACTCGTCGCCCGAGTGCGGGCTCTGCAGCGGCGACCTCGGGGGGTCGACGCACCGATCCTCAACCGTGGAGGGCTCTCGCTGGATCCGGCGCGCCGGCACGTCACCCTGAACGGGAAGCTGCTGAACGCGACCACGGCCGAATTCCACATCGTCGAGCTGCTGATGCGACGCTTTCCGGCGGTCGTCGATCGCAAGGCGATCGCCGAGCATGCCTGGCGCGATGAGACCGAGCCGCTCGGGTCGAATGTCATCGATGTGAAAATGAGCCGGCTTCGCGCCAAGCTCGTCAACTCCGGCGTGCGCATCCTCACCGTCCGTGGTTCTGGTTTTCGCCTCGAGGAATCCACCGGGCGAAACGCGTAAGTCCCGGCCTTTCGCTGTCACGGTTTCGAAAGGTTGGCGGGCGCATCATACCTCCATCAGAACGCAATTCCATTCCTGGAGGTCCACAACGATGACAAGCGAGGTTCAGCGGATGATTCGAGGCGCGACCGGCGGTGCGGCGCTCGGCGGCGGAATCGGTGGGACGGTGTTCGGCCTGGCCGGCTCCATCATGGCCGGACTCGAGCCGGTCGTGTTCCTGGTCTGCGGTGTCTATGCCGGCGCCGTCTATGGCGGAATCGTCGGCGCGCTACGGGGCGCACGCGACCAGGGGCTCGAGAACGAGACTCTTTCGGTTCCCGGGCTGAATCAGCCCAAACTGGTTCCGGCTATGGTGCGGTCACCGTAGCCCGATCGATTACTCTCTCCCCCTTCCCCATGGTCCCGGCCCGTCTGGCTGGGACTTTTTTTGCCAACCGGGATGGCTAGCTGGCGGAGGCGCCGCCGCGGGTCACGACCCGGACCAGGCTGGCAAGCCCCCAGCCGATCAGCGAGTAGATGGCGATCGCGACCAGGGACTCGGGTTCAAAGACATTGCGGCCGCTGGTCGCCGTGTTGAAGATCCCATGAAAGGGCGCGACGAACACCTGCGTCAGGTCGTAGATGAACGTGACGAAGCTTGCCTGGGTCGACGCGCCCAGTAGCTTGAACAGGAAGCGAATGATGAGAAGCGCATCGACCACTCCCGCAAGCAGCCAGGCGGCCTGCTCCGCGCGCACACTGTATGGAGGTCGAACGGTCGTCACTTCGCTCGTCGTGCTGTTTTCGCGTGCTCCTTGCATCCTTATATAACGGACAATCTGCTTCAGTCCTGCGATCGATAGTCGAACCCCATGGCCCACGCTCCTCCAACCCCAAAGATCGATGGATCGACCATAAAGCCGTTTCGCGGCGCGCGCCATTCATTCAGGTCAGCGATTTTCGGTGACGTGCGTCACACCGGAGCACGGGTCGCCGCCGCGACCAGCCGCGCACTATTTATGTGGTATGGCCGGTTCGGTTGTGCGGGCAAGCCTCAGGGCAAGCACTGGACAGGCCTCGACGGCACGTTGCGCATGCTCAGCCAGTCGCGACGGAATGGTGCCAGCGTTGATAACCGGATAACCCCAGTCATCGAGGCTGATCATCTCGGGAAGCAGCTCGGCGCACAGGCCATGACCGTCGCAGCGAATCCGGTCGATCCGGAGGCTGTCGGCCATCAGGCCACCTCCGCCATCGACAGGGCCCGTACACATCGCCCTTGCTGATGCGCGGCGAAATCCTCGCCGAACACGCGGAGCGCGGTGGAGAGCATGCCGACGGCGCCGTCGGGATGCCGGCAGGCGCCTCGACCGCTGATTTGACCGCTCCAGCGGCGAATCCTTTCGAGATCGCCGGGTTGCGGCGAGCGCGACGCCAGGCGTCGTGTGGCCTGGGCGATGGCGCTCAAGCCGAAGACGCAGGGGCCACATTGACGGGCGCTCTGCGAGGCGAGAGAGGACACGATCCTGGCCGACGCCTCCACACCACACGTCCTTCCGGCGAGGACGTGGACGACGCCGCAGCCGAGGGCAAATCCCCGCGCCCGGAGCGACGGCTGATCGAGTCGAAGATCCCATGCTTCCTCGAGCCCGGCCCAGGTGCCGAAATAGCCGCCGAGCAGGACCGCATGGGCGCCGCCGCGCACGCCACCGGCTGCCATCGAGGCCTCGGCGACCGTTGATCCGAGCGCCATCTCTTGAACGCCCGGCCGGTTGACGGCGCCGCTCACGGTAAGCAGACCAAGCCCGCTGGCCGCTCCGACGCCCATGCCGTGATACCAGGAATCACCGTAGCGCGCGATCAGCGCCGCGACCGCGAGGCTCTCGACGTTCTGGACCAGCGTCGGCCGGCCGTGAACGCCGCGCTCGAACGGACGAGGGGGTGTCGTGGTCGGCCGCGCATCGCCCGCCTCGACGAAGTGGACCGCGGCCGATTCCTCGCCGGAGACGTACCCCGGCGGCGCCTGGACCAGGCGCGCCCCGCCACGCACATCGGCTGCACGCGCACTGAGCGCGTGGCGCAGCGCCGCCTCGGCGGCGCGATGCTCAGCGCCAACGTAGAAAATAATTTCGTCTGCACCGACCGCACGGGCCGCGAGCAGCGCACCGTCGATGACGAGATTGGGACGGCTTGCCATCAGGGACCGGTCTTTCAAGCTGAGTGGTTCACCTTCCGCGCCGTTGACCAGCACCACCGCGCGGGTACCGGACGCGTGCTCGGCGACCGATCGCCACTTGCGGCCAACCGAAAAGCCCGCGCCGCCACGTCCCTGCAGTCCGCTCGCTTCCATCAGCGCGATCAGCTCGGCCGCGGAGGTCGATGGCAGGGGGCCGACGCGGTGGCGATGGGCGCCCGGGCTTTCGGCACCGGCGTCCAGGCTCGGGCCGCTCAACAAACCGCCGTTTGCGACGTCCGTGATGCGCGAGTCCGCGCCGATCATGCCGTCCCGCTCTCGGTCCGGGCGGCCGGCAGCCGACGCCACGCGGTCGGCGAAACGCGACTCCACCTCCAGACGATCGCGCTCACGACGCTGCCCACGCAAATCACCTCGATGGCCTGCATCCAGACGAATCGTGGATCAGTGCCGGTGCCGATGCCATGGATCACAGCGATCGGCCACATGGCATAGGCCAGCCAGTGGATCGCGCGCCACACGCGATAACCGAACAGTGGGCGCAGCAGGCTGCTGGCAACGATGGCGAGCAGCAGGTAGATGGCGATCACACCCAGGCCGAGCCAGAAGCGTCGGTATGAGGAGGAAAACGGAATGAGGGCGGCGTTCCAACCGAGAGCCGTGAAGGGGTCAACCACCGCGGTGACGATGTGCACGCCGAGGAAGACCAGGGTAGTCAGCGCCAGGTTGCCATGGAATCCGGTGGTGAGAAAGCGCGGCCATGATGCGGATTGCCACCGCATGGCCGAGAGAATCCCGAGGACAACGACGCCGGTGAGCAGGACGAGGCTGACGACGCCGGCGCCGCGGCTTGCGTACCAGATGACCTGGTCGTTCATGCCGCGACGCCTGCCGGATCCGGCCAGGGGCCGATGTAGTGGATGGTTCCGTCGTTCTCGACCAGGCGGGCGGGCAGGCGGCACGTCATCAACCAGTCGATGGCCGATTCCCCTCGCACGATCGCGGCCGTCGAGGCGATATTCGCATCGAGACAGGTGGCGGCGGCCACCGTGACTGTCCGGAAGGGGCCGGTGGCCGGCAGGCCAGTCTCGGGGTCGATGATGTGATGGAGGATCGCGCCGCCGCGTGACCATCGGCGGACGGTGGTGCTCGAGGTGGCGACGCCGCCTGCCGGCACGCAGATCACCTCGCCATCACCATCAGGTTTCGCCTGGCTGTCTTCAGCCACGAGGATTCGCCAACCTCCGGCAGGCGGCTCGCCCGCGGTGGCGATGTCGCCCCCGAGGCTAACAAGCACGCCGCCCGCGCCGGCGGCCGCCAGGGCCGCGGTTGCCGCGAGGTCGGCGGCCAGCGCCTTTCCGGTCGAGCCGAGATCGAGCTCGACTCCCGGCGGTAACAGGACAGTGCGCGACGGCCGGTCAAAGCGGATCGCCTGCCAGCCCGGAACCCGCCAGGCGCGAAGCGTAACCGGACCGCGATCGGCCGCGATGCGGGGGAAATCGTCGTCGTAGCCCGCCACGCGAATGGCGTGGCCGATGGTGGGATCGACCGCTCCATTGGTCAGGCGCGCCGCTCGTTGGGCCGCATCGATCGCGGTCGCCAGCAGCGGGCTGACGCGGACGGCTCGGCCTGCGCTCGCATTCAGCCGGCTCAACTCACTGTCCTCGCGGAATCGGCTGTAGACCGCGTCGACATCCTCGAGGACATCGTGCACGGCGGTGGTCGCGCGGCCGAGCCCATCGTCATCGGTCGCGAGGACATGCACCGAGGTGCCTAACGCCTTCCAGCTATTCAGCGCGACCGCCATCACGAACCGCCGCTGGTCACCGTGCCGCTGCCGCTGCTGGCGGTGCTGGGCGCCGGCGTTGCCGACTGTAGACTGCTGCTATTCGTCGATGACGCCGAGCTCGAGCCGGTCGTCGTCGCGGTCGACGACGTGGTGTTCAGGGCCGTGCTGGAGGAGTTAGGCGACTTGCCCGCATATGAGGCGGCGGCGGCGTAGCTGACGCCGACCACCGCGACCAGTGCTCCCGCTGTGGCTCCGAACGTCAGTCGCCGCAGGCGCTTCAGCCCACGGTCTCGTTGGGTCGGTGTTAAAGCGTTCATAGGTACATGGTGCCCGGGGGCACCTTGCAAAACCGTGACGCCGGCGAGCAGCTCCGCGAGCTAGGCGTCGAGCCGTGCTAGCGGCGGCGGCGTCTCCGATGACGCCGCCCGCGTGGCCGACGCGCGAGCCAGTATCCGGGGCCAGGTCACCGCCATGCTGGCGCCGCCCGCCGCGGAGGTCGAGACCTCCCAGCGCCCGTTGGTCGCGCGGACCACCGCGTCGGCGATCGCGAGGCCGAGCCCGGCACCGCCGGGCTGATCCGTGGCACGCCTGAACCGATCGAAGATTCCAGCCCGCTGGTCAACCGGAATGCCCGGCCCTGAGTCGTCGACCACCAGCTTGATGCGGTTGCTTTCGGCGGCGACCCGCACGTCGATCGTGCCCTGCTCCGGCGTGTATTTGCAGGCGTTGTCGAGCAAAACGCCAATCAAATGATCCAACCACTCCGGTGAGGCGGCGATCACGTGCGAATCACCGCTGAGCCGGACAGTCAGCCGCTGCTGGCGGGCTTCGGCGACCGCGGCAAAGCGGTCCACCGCCTGCTGGGCCATCACGCCGAGATCGACCGGCTCCGCCCGGCCGGTGCGCGGCATGGCCTCGAAGCGGGCGAGCCAGAGCAGGTCGTCGACGAGGTGGCGCATCCGCTGGCTCTCCTCGTTGACCCGGATAAAGGCTCGCTGATACCAATCGGTATCGCGATCGTGCGCCAGCGCCAGCGAGGTCTGCGCCTGAATCACGGCCAGCGGCGTGCGCAGCTCGTGCGAGGCGTTGGCGGTGAAGTCCATCTGCCGCTGGCGTGCCTGCTCGATCGGCGAGGCAACCCGACGGCCGATCGCCAGCGCGCCCAGGAAGACCACGACGAGCAGCACGGGCCCGATCAGCAGCTCGGCCTGGATCAGATTTGAACGGGCCTGGTCGACGCTGCTCATCGACCGTCCGACGACGGCCCAGTCGTCCCCGACCCGGCCGCCCTTGACCCGGAAGTCGGTGCCCGAAACGACCAGGGTTTGGGCATCTGTGATACTCGTCGGCGAGACCGGCAGGTTGAGGTTGTTCGCCTTCGCCTCTGTGCTGCTGTTGGCGTAAGTGCCGTCGGGATGATACACCCACCAAAGAACCGGTGCGTCAAATTGCGGCCCACCGATAGGTCCGGGGAACCCTTGGCCGATGGCAGCCCGTTGGGCAGCCATTGTGCCGAGCCACTGGGACAGGGTGCTGTCGATGTTGGCGGTGAGGTTGTGGCTCACGATGAAGACCACGGCGACGGCGATCAGGAGGTAGAGCCCGGCGACGATGCCGGTGGCGGCCAGCGCTACCCGCTGGGCGCCGGCCCGGACGAGGTCGACTCGAGCGGTACTCAACGTCCTTTCACCCAGATTAGTTTCGCAGCCGGTTCCTTTCGATTTGATGACACCATACAAGCCCGGGGCCGGGGATGACCCCGGCCCCATTTGCTCGTGAAGCGGCGGCTAGGGAACGGTCGGGAACTGGCCCGCGTTCTCCTGCGCCTCGTGCGCCGCGCTCTCACCGGCCTCGTGCGTCGCGTTCTCATTCGACACGAACGTACCGGTGGTCGTGCTGGGCGACGCGGCCGTGGCTGCGGCGCTCGATGAAGTGGCCGCACTCGCTCCGAGCGGCCCGGCGATGGTGGCGCCGATGACGCCGCCCGTCAGCAGTGAGCCTGCAACGCCGGCGCCGATGATCAACCTTTGCATGGGGTTCAATTTTTTCACCTCCTCTCACTGGCAATGGAGCCAGCATGAAGGCGGACGCCTTTCGAAACCATTACGCTGGGAGTCGAGATGATCCAGCTCACCGATTTCTTGCGCAGCCTTCGGGCGGTGCGGGAATTCGAGCGCAAGCCGGTCCATGATGAGGTGGTCCAGGACATCCCCGAAGTGGCCCGCTGGTCGGGCAGCGCGAGCAACCGTCAGTTCGGTCAGATCATCGTCGTCCGAAAGCGCGAGACGCTCAACGCTCTCGCCGGCCTGGCGGGATATGCGGGCCACCTGCGCGGCGCAGCGCTCGCCCTGGTGCTTGTGATGCCGGGTGAGTGGCCGGAGGGCGAGACCTTCGACGAAGGGCGCCTCGCCGAGCGCATCATGCTAGCCGCCTTGGCGCACGGCGTTGGATCCTCCATCGGATGGATCTCACCCGAGGCGCGCGACGATGCGAAGCGCATCCTCGGCGTGCCAGGCAAGCCGGTGGTCCGCACCGCAATCTCGCTCGGCTATCCGACCCACGCGCCGCGACGCGGTGCGCGAAAGCCGATCAACGAGCTCGTCCATGGGGAACGCTACCGGGGTTCCTGACGTGCGAATCGAAGAAGGCTATATCCCGCTGCCAGGAGTCGGCGGCAGCATCGGGCTGGTAGGCGCGACCCCCGTGGTTGAAGAAGGAGTGGCGCGCAGCCGGATAGATCTTGATGTCACGCGGGATCCGTTGATCCCGCATCGAGCGGTCGCTGTACGTCGTGCGCAGAGCTCGGGCCGCGAACAGCGCCACCCAGCCGGCACCAACGATGAGCGCCGCCCGCTGGACCAGCCCTGGCAGCAGGACCGGCGGGGCGACGTTGCTGAGGACGAACAGGACGGGAACGATCAGGCCGGTGGCGACGGAGTAGCGGCCCCAGGCGCTCCAGGAGGTCGTCTCGCCAAGCGCCGACCCCAGGACCAGGCACACCGCAGTCAACGACCCGGCGATCGCGATGGTTGCCAGGAAGTGGAGGTCTCCCTGTAGGGAGGCCGCCGAACCCACCGGGTCCATTCGGAATGTGCCGGCGCCGACCAGGCCCAGCCCCAGGATGCTGAAGAGAGCCGGGGCGATGGTTGCGCTTCTGACCGTTTCGGGAGCGCGGGTCAGTCCGGCGGCGAAAGCGAGGACGAGCCAGCCGCAGGCGATGAAGTTGGCTGTCTGGCTCCATCCGCCCGTTCCCAGACTGAGCTCGCTGACGTAGTCGCGCAGCTGGCTGTAGCTCGAGCGGCTTGCGCCCTCGACAAGGAAGGCCACGACAAAGATCGCGGGGCCGAGAATCCCGCAGGCGAGCAACCAGCACGTCCAGTCCTGCCGTTGGCTCTGGTAGGTCGCGTCCACGTCGACGAGTCTTGTCGACCGTGGCTTTCAGAAGGGTTACGTCTCACGTCACGGAATCGCAAGGTGCTTCCGCACCCCTGAGCCTCCACCTTTCCCAGGGCAGCTCAGAATGGTGGTCATGAGTCTAGTGGCATTTTGGTGGTACGGTGCAGTGGTCGAATCGGCCTAATCCAGTATGCGGCTCCGGCAAGAAATCGTCCTCTATCATCGGGCGTCACTTTGGAAAGAGGCTTACTCCGACCACCGGGACCGGCTAGGAGGAAGGCCCATCAACCAGAGGATCTGGGCCGTGAGCCCCGAAGCCATTGTTCATCTCGTCCCTCGTTCTGACGCCCCGGCTCGCTCCAGAGCGCGGAGCAGGGGCTCGATCTCGTACGAACCGTCGTGCCTCGCACCATTGATGTAAAAGGTCGGCGTGCCGTTCACGCCGCTCCGCACGCCGCTCAAGAAGTCCTCGCGGATCCGGGCCGACGCTCGAGGTGATCCCGGGCGTGCAGCCAGAGCCCTCCATGCGAACCTGAAGGACTTCCGATCGCTCGGGGCCGGATATGACGATGGATCATGGAGGGATTGCGTCGTACCCCGGCGGATCAACTGACTTTCGGGCAGTTGTTCTATCGCCCGCTCCGGTAGTCCGCGGCCACCCACCAACGGTGATCGGAGCCGCTGGCGGCGTGCCAGCGATAGATCATGTTCTTAAACGATTGCAATCTAGTGGACCAACTGATTTGCGGAATTCTTATGGTTCCGCGCCGGCTATGAGCATCAAGCGTAAGGGAACCGAAAGCGAATCGAAACGGGAACGAAGCAGAAGGAGAATGCCTGCACCAGGATTCGAACCCGGGACCAACTGATTAAGAGTCAAGCGATCGGTTTGCGAATTCAAATCGTCGCCTGGACCAATTGACGAACAATCAACTCATCTATCACCTCCCCTAGGGGTCATGTAGCTCCGCAGCAGGATAGCATTCGCGATGTAAAGATCAGAGGATGTCACGCCCAAAAGTTGGCTCGACAAGTTGTACCGTGACGTCGCAAACCGCCAACCCTTCCAACCTCGAGGGCGAATCGTTCCGGGTCCGCATCGCCGAGAACGTGCACCGCTTCCTGACGGGCGAACCGCTGCTCGGCGTCGTCGACCGGGTCGCCGGCTACTGATCCACCAGCCGCTGATCTCACCGCCGACGAGTCCGAGCGGATCCAAAAGGAACCAAACGGAACCTCGGCAACCGGCCGGTCACCGTACGGCTCGTTCGAAACGCTCCCTTTCCTGCCGTAACGGCCTGCTTGAAGTCGCTGACCAAGAGCTCGTCGCGTTACCTGGTCCTATATCGTAGGTAACGCTTTGACTGCGGGCGCCCGGCTTGAACTTCACGGGCATTTAGTAGACGATGGTGAATCTCTTAATCTGCCGACCGTGCTGAGCATGGCGGTGATCGCCCTGGACGAAACCGGGGCGAGCGCGAAAGGGCTCCTCGGTTCCACTGCCGCCAGAGGA
>JALYYE010000360.1 GCA_030946735.1 Candidatus Dormiibacterota bacterium | reverse complement strand
CCGCTAGGGCGATTCTTCCCGGAGTTATCGGATGCCTTGCTCATCTCCGTCACCGAGCTCAACCATCCGCGGGCGATCGAGCGGTTCCTCGAGGCACTGGCGTGAGCGAGCCCCTGCTGTTCGAGCTAGGCCGCCTGGATCGGCCGAGCCCGCAACTACCGGCACCCGGCGTCAGGACGCGACCGATCGATGAGCTGGTGCCAACCGGCTTGCGCCGTCAGTCGCCATTGCCGATCGCGTCGCTCAGCGAACCGGAGGTGGCCCGGCATTTCGGCCGCCTGGGCCGCCTCAACTTCAACCTGCACCAGGGCCTCTATCCGCTGGGCTCCTGCACCATGAAGTACAACCCGGCCGTCAACGAGGCGCTCGCCCGCCTCGATGACTTCGCTGACCTTCACCCCTACCACCCGCCGGCACGAGCCCAGGGAGCCCTGCGGCTGATGTGGGAGCTGGAACGGTCATTGCTCGCGCTGACCGCGATGGACCGGATGAGTCTGCAGCCGGCCGCCGGCGCGCACGGCGAGTGGACCGGACTGCGCATGATCCAGGCCTACCACCTCAGCCACGGTGAGAGCCGCGACGAAGTGCTGGTACCGGACAGTGCCCACGGCACCAATCCTGCGAGTGCCACCCTTTCCCACCTGAAGACGGTGACCGTCAAGTCCGGCGGCGACGGTCTCGTCGACCTCGAGGATTTCAAAAGCAAGATCTCGACCCGCGTCGCCGCCGTGATGCTCACCAACCCCAACACCGTCGGCCTCTTCGAGAAGGACATCATGGAGATTGCCCGGGTCTCGCACGAGCACGGGGTGCAGCTCTACTACGACGGGGCCAACCTCAATGCCCTGGTAGGGATCGCCCGGCCTGGCGACATGGGCTTCGACGTCGTCCATCTCAACCTGCACAAGACGTTCTCCACCCCGCACGGCGGCGGCGGCCCCGGTGCGGGCCCGGTCGGCGTCAAGTCTCATCTCGTGCCCTTTCTCCCGATCCCCACCGTGGAGCGGACCGATGAAGGCTTCCGCTTCGAGTACGAGCGCCCACAGTCGATCGGCAAGGTGCGGTCCTTCTACGGCAACTTCGGCATGCTGCTCCGCGCCTACGCCTACATCCGCACCTACGGCAACACCATCAACGAGGTGGCGCAGAACGCGGTGCTCAACGCCAGCTATCTCCGGCATCAGCTGCGCCGCTCATTCGATGATGCGTTCAGCGGGCCGTCCTTGCACGAGTTCGTGCTGACCGCGAAGAAGGCCAAAGCGCAGGGGGTGTCCGCGAAGGACATCGCCAAACGGCTGATCGATCTCGGCTTTCACCCGCCCACCGTCTACTTCCCGCTGATCGTTTCGGAGGCCCTCATGATCGAGCCCACCGAGACTGAGTCCAAGGCCAGCCTGGACGCGTTCGTCGCTGCGGTCGAGCAGATCCTGGAGGAGATCGCGAAGGATCCCCAGCTGGTCAGGACCGCCCCGCACAACGCCCCGGTGGGGCGGCTGGACGAGGTCCGCGCCGCTCGCCAGCTGGATTTGCGGTGGCGCCCACCGGTCGAAAAGAGGGCGCCGGTCGTCGCCTCCTAACCCGCCAATTTAGGCGACCACATACGTCTGTTTTGGCACCTTAATTGGGTATAATTTGAATACGCGATTTGCTGAATCCTAAGGAAAAAACGACGCCTGCCTACGACGCCAAGGCCATCCAGGTTCTGGAGGGTTTGGAGCCGGTTAGACGGCGTCCCGGAATGTATATCGGCTCCACGGACAACCGGGGCCTCCACCACCTTATCTACGAGATCGTCGACAACTCCATTGACGAGGCCCTGGCGGGCTTCTGCACCCGGATCGAGGTAACCCTCCACATGGACGGCTCGGCGTCGGTCGCCGACAACGGCCGCGGGATCCCGGTTGACATCATGAAGGAGCAGGGCAAGCCGGCGCTCGAGGTCGTCATGACCAAACTGCACGCCGGCGGGAAGTTCGGCGGGGGCGGCTACAAGGTCTCGGGCGGGTTGCACGGTGTCGGTCTTTCGGTCGTCAACGCCCTCTCCGAGCGGCTGCACGTCACCGTCATGCGGCATGGCAAGCAGCACTATCAGGAATACCGACGGGGGGCGCCGCTCGCGCCCCTGAAGGTGGTAGGGAAAGCCGACACGACCGGCACCTACATTCGGTTCTGGCCGGATCCGGACATTTTCGAAGAGCTCGGCTTTCACTGGGACATCGTGTCCCACCGGCTGCGCGAGCTTGCCTTCCTCAACAAGGGACTGACCATCCTGTTGCGCGATGAGCGCATCGATCTCGACTACACCTTCTACTTCGAAGGGGGGATCAGCGCCTTCGTCAAATACCTCAACCGCGACAAGGGATGGGTCAACCTCCGGCCACTGCACGTCGAGCGCGAGATCGAAGAGAACACCGTCGAGATCGCGCTACAGTACAACCAGGGTTTCACCGAGAACGTCCTCGCCTTCGCCAACGACATCAATACCGTCGAGGGCGGCAGCCACGTCACCGGCTTCCGCTCGGCGTTGACGTCAGTGCTGAATAAGTACGCCCGGAAGGCGAACATGATGCGCGACCAGGACCCCAACCTCACGGGTGACGACGTGCGCGAGGGTCTGACCGCGGTGATCAGTGTCAAGGTGCGCGAGCCGCAGTTCGAAGGTCAAACCAAGACCAAGCTGGGCAACTCAGAAGTCCGCGGTCAGGTCGAGACCGTCTTCTCCGACGCCTTCACGCAGTACCTGGAAGAGAACCCACCGGATGCACGGCGAATCATCGAGAAGTGCCTGGTTGCGGCGCGCGCCCGCGACGCGGCGAAGCGCGCTCGCGAGTTGGTACAGCGCAAGTCGCTCCTGGAATCGTCGACGCTACCCGGCAAACTGGCTGACTGCTCTGAGCGGGACCCGAGCCTCAGTGAGATCTACGTCGTGGAGGGTGACTCCGCCGGTGGTTCAGCAAAGGGTGCCCGCGACCGTCGCTTCCAGGCCATCCTTCCGTTGCGCGGCAAAATCCTCAATGTCGAGAAGGCCCGCGAGGACAAGATCCTCACCTCGGAGCAGATCCGCAACCTGATCACCGCGCTCGGTACCGGCGTCGGCGAGAAGTTCGATATCAATAAATTGCGATATCACCACGTGATTCTCATGACCGACGCTGACGTCGATGGATCGCACATCAGGACGCTACTGTTGACGTTCTTCTTCCGCTACATGCCGCAGGTGATCACAGGTAAATTTCTCTATGTCGCGCAGCCACCGCTCTACAAGATCACTCGCGGAAAAGAGATCGGCTATGCCTATACCGAAGAGCAGAAGAATCGAAAGCTGGCCCAGATGACAGGAAAGCCGGAGGTCGCCCGCTACAAAGGTCTCGGCGAGATGAACCCCGAGCAACTGTGGGAAACAACCATGAACCCGCAGAACCGCATGTTGCTCCGGGTCGAGATCGAAGATGCGGTGGAGGCGGACAAGATCTTCGATGTATTGATGGGCACTGATGTCGATCCCCGTAAGCGATTCATCCAGACGCACGCCAAGACCGTGCGCAATCTGGACGTCTAGTCGCTCGTAGTTCGGGTTCCTCATGAAAATCGCGCTCGATGCGATGGGTGGTGACTTCGCTCCCGAACAGATCGTGGCGGGCGGCGTGCAGGCGCACCGCGAACTCGGGGTCGAGGTGATCTTCGTGGGGATGAAGGACAAGGTGGATCGTGCGCTGGCCGCATCTGGAGCCGGGAAGTGGGCGCAGATCGAGGATGCGCCCGAAGAAATCGCCATGGATGAGCATCCGGCGCAGGCGGTGCGGACCAAGAAGGCCTCCTCTATTGTCCGCGGCATTCAGATGGTCGAGGATGGGCGCGTCAGCGGCTTCGTGAGTGCGGGAAACAGCGGCGCCGTGATGGCCGCGGCCCTCTTCGGGCTTCACCGAATTCCCGGCGTCGACCGCCCCGCGATCGGCTCCATCATCCCCACGGCGACCGGTCAGAACTGCTTCCTGCTGGATGTCGGTGCCAACACTGATGCGAAGCCAGAGCATCTCATCCAGTACGCACTGATGGGGACCGTCTACGCCGGGAAGCTGATGGGCGTCAAGGCTCCACGGGTGGCCCTGCTCAGCAATGGCGAAGAGGCCGGCAAGGGCAACCAGCTGGTGCAGGCGAGCGAACCCTTGCTGCGGTCGCTCAAGGGGATAAATTTCATCGGCAACATCGAGGGCAAGGACATCTTCAAAGGCAAGGCCGACGTCGTCGTCACGGACGGCTTCAGCGGCAATATCTTGATCAAGACCGCCGAAGGCGCCGCCGAGTTTGTCTTCCAGAGCATGCGTGACGCGGTCCAGGGCGATCCCGTCGCGACTCTCGGAGGGCTGTTGATCCGTCCCAAGTTGCGGGCCGTCCGCCGGCGGGCCGATTGGCGGGAGTTCGGCGGGGCGGTCCTCCTGGGGGTCAACGGAGTTGCGGTGATCGCGCACGGCCGTTCCGATGCTCGCGCCACCTACAATGCCGTCCGGGTTGCGCGCGACGCCGTCGATCGCCAGGTGGTCGCGACGATCGCCGCGGCGGTGCCGTCACCCGCCAAGCGGCAAGAATCGGAGCCTAAATCGGCCTCTTCCGTAACATGACGTCATGGCTGGGAATGGGGTTCGGCCTGAGCATCGCGTGGTCGTGACCGGCATGGGGGTCCTGGCACCAAACGGCAACAATCTTGCCGAGTTCTGGGACAGCCTGATCGAGGGTCGGTCCGGTCTTGGGATCGCGACCTCGTTCGACGTCTCCGACTTGCCGGTCAAGACCGTGGCAGAGCTCAAGAACTTCGACCCGCGCAAATACATGGATTTCAAGGAAGCAAAACGGATGGCCCGCTTCAGCCAGGTCGGGGTCGCCGCCGCCAAGATGGCCATCGACCAGTCCGGGCTCGAGCTGTCCGCGGAGGACCGGACGCGGATCGGCTGCGAGCTCGGCACCGGCATCGGTGGCTTCAAGGAGATCTCGGAGGAGATCGAAGCCTTCGCCCTCCGGGGCGAGCGCGGCCCGGACCGGATTTCACCCTTCTTCGTGCCCCGCGTGATCCCGAACATGGCCTCCTGCCAGATCGCCATCCAGTTCGGCCTGGAGGGCCCCAACAACACCGACACTACGGCCTGTGCCGCGTCGACCCAGGCGTTGGGCAACGCCTATCGTGTGCTGCAACGCGGGGACGCCGACGTAATGCTCGCGGGTGGCGCGGAGGCGAATCTCTGCCGCTTCGGGCTCGCGTCATTTGCGGCCATGAGAGTGCTCTCGACCCAGTCGGAAGACCCCATGAAGGCGAGCCGGCCGTTCGACGCCCACCGGGACGGTTTCGTCCCCGGTGAGGGGGCCGGCATGCTGGTCCTCGAGACGCTCGAGCACGCCAAGGGCCGCGGCGCCGAGATCTACAGCGAGATCATCGGCTTTGCCGTCACCGACGACGCCTTCCACATCGTGATGCCCGAAGAGGATGGGGACGGCCCGGCCCGGGCCATGGCGAAGGCGCTCGAGGATGCCCACATCGGCCCGCAGGACGTCGACTACATCAATGCTCACGGCACCTCGACGCAACTCAATGACAAGTCCGAGACGGCGGCGATCAAGCGGGTGATGGGCGACCGAGCCAAGGCGATTCCGATTTCGAGCACCAAGTCGATGATCGGTCACCTACTCGGCGCCGCCGGCGCGGTCGAGGCCATCGCCTCGATCCTCAGCATCAACCACGGCATCGTCCACCCGACCATCAACCTCGAACACCCCGACCCGGACTGCGACCTGGACTACGTCCCCGACGGGCCACGCCGCCACGAAATCCGGGTCGCGATGTCGAACTCCTTCGGCTTCGGCGGCCAGAATGCCTGCATCGTGCTCAAGCGCTTTGATAACAACTAAGAACCAACCCTTGCGCCTAGAGGTCTAAATGGAACCACTGAACATCGGTACCGTCTTGCCGCTGCAGCTCGAGAACGAGATGCGCTCGAGTTACATGGACTACGCGATGAGCGTCATCGTGAGTCGGGCGCTGCCGGACGTTCGTGACGGCCTGAAGCCCGTCCATCGCAGGATCCTCTACGCGATGCAGGACCAGGGTATGACCCCCGGCGCCCGCTATCAGAAGTGCGCCGCGATCATCGGCGAGGTGCTCAAGCATTACCACCCACACGGCGACATGTCGGTCTACGACAGCCTGGTGCGAATGGCGCAGGACTTCTCGCTGCGCTACCCGCTAGTCGACGGCCAGGGCAACTTCGGGTCGATCGACGGCGACTCGGCGGCCGCCTACCGGTACACCGAGGCGCGGCTGGCCCCCATCGCCGCCGAATTGCTGGTCGACCTCGAGAAGAATACCGTCGACTTCGGCGACAACTATTCCGCGACACGGCAGGAGCCCCTCGTGTTGCCGGCCCGGCTGCCAAACCTGATGCTCAACGGCTCATCGGGCATCGCCGTCGGCATGACGACCAACATCCCGCCCCATAACCTGAGTGAGGTCTGCGACGCGGAGATCTATCTCATCGATCATCCGGACACCACCACGGAGGACCTGATGAAGCTGGTCAGAGGGCCGGACTTTCCGACCGGCGGCATCATCATTGGTCGCGAGGGAATCGCCGCCGCCTACGGCACTGGTCACGGCCGCCTGATCGTTCGCGCGCGCCACACCTTCGAAGAGGCGAAGAATGGCCGCGAGCGGATCATCATCACCGAGATCCCCTACATGGTCAACAAAGCGACCCTGGTGGCACGTATCGCCGAGCTGGTCGGAGAGCGAAAACTGGAAGGCATCGCCGACCTCAACGATGAGTCGGATCGGCAGGGCATGCGCATCGTGATCGAGCTGAAGAAGGATGCCCGCGCGCTGACCGTCCTCAACAACCTCTACAAGCACACGGCCCTGCAGACGACCTTCGGGGTGATCTCGCTGGCGCTGGTCGACGGACGGCCGGTTGTCCTCAACCTCAAGGCTCTGCTCCAGCACCACGTCGATCACCGCCGCGACGTCCTGACCCGCCGTACGCGCTACGAGCTGGAGAAAGCGAGGGACCGGGCTCACCTCCTGGAAGGGCTCAAGATCGCCCTCGACAACCTGGACGCTGTCATCAAGACGATCCGCGAGTCACAGGACGAAAAGACCGCGCAGGAGCGTTTGCAGGAGCGTTTCAAGCTCTCCGAGCGGCAGTCAAAGGCCATCGTCGACATGCGCCTGGGCCGCCTCACCCGCCTCGAGCGCAACAAGATCATGGAGGAGTACGAGGAGGTCATCAAGCGGATCGCCTATCTCGAAGACCTCCTTGCGCACGAGGCGAAAATCATGCTGCTGATCAAGGACGACCTCGCCGATCTCAAGAAGAAGTACGGCGATGCCCGCCGGACCACGCTGGACTTCCAGGGGTCGGTCGAGCTCAACGAAGAAGACCTGGTCCCCAAGGAAGACGTGGTGGTCACACTGACCCACCGTGGATACGTCAAGCGGGTGCCGGCCACCACCTACCGGCCGCAACGCCGCGGCGGCAAAGGCATCCTCGGCGCGGCCCGCGTCGAGTCCGACTTCGTGGAGCACCTGGCGATCGCCTCCACCCACTCCGACATGCTGTTCTTCACTAACCACGGTTCGGTCTTCCGGCTACGGGTGCATGAGATTCCCGATGTCAACCGGCAAGCCAAGGGGTTACCGGCCGCAAACCTGATCGACATCGACCCCAAGGACAAGATCACAGCCGTCATCGGCATCACCGACTGGGCCGAGGATCGTTACCTCGTCATGGTCACCAAGCAAGGGACGATCAAGAAGACGCCGGCCCGCCTCTACAGCCAGGTCCGGCGCAACGGCCTGATCGCCATCAACCTGACCGAGGGCGACGAGCTCAACTGGGTCAAGCTCAGCTCCGGCGGCGATGAGCTGATCATCGCGACCACCGACGGCAAGGCGGTCCGCTTCAGCGAGAAGCAGGTCCGGCCGATGGGCCGCGACACGACTGGGGTCCGCGGCATCACGCTGCGCCAGGACGCGCTCGTCGCCGGCTTCGACATTGTGCGCAAAGATGCGCACCTGTTGGTGGTTTCGGCGAAAGGCTACGGCAAGCTCACGCCCCTGGCCGAGTACCCGGCGCACTCGCGCGGTGGGCAAGGCGTCTACACCATGGCCGTTACTGATCGGACCGGGCCCCTGGTCGGGATGCGCGTCGTCGTTAATCCCGAGGAGGAGCAATTGATCGTCATCTCCGAAGGCGGCCAGGTAATCCGCACGCCGATCGAAAACATCCGCGTGGCCGGAAGGCAGACGCAGGGCGTCATCATCATGCGGCTCGACGAAGGCGATACCGTCGCCACCATCGCCGGCGTGGGCGGCACCGAGGAGGCCGAGGAGTAGCGCTGGTAACCGTCGCCATCGTTTGCGCCGGCGTCGGCCTGCTTCTGCTCGCTTACGCGACGGCGTCCGTGTGGCGCGCCTATGGACAAGCGTCGAGCCGCGCCACCGAGCTTTCCTCGTACGCGATGGAGGAAGCGACGGAGTTAGAGCGACTGGCAACCCGGCTCAACGAGCACGGGTTTGCCCTGTCGGACACTGTCGCCGAACTGTTTCCGAAACTGGAAACCCTCTCCGCGTTCCTGGCCCAGCCGCTGGTCGCGGCGACCATTCCGTGGTTACTTCGCCGAGCGACGGGCCGGCCCTACCGGCGCGGCTGACTACTCGGCGACGACCCGGTCTTTGCCGGTGCGCTTCGCGTTCAGCAGGTTCTCGTCCGCCCGCTTGAAGAACGAAAAGGCGTTGTCCTCTTCGGGGCGGTAGGCGGTGACGCCGGCGCTGACGCTGAGCGTTAGCGGTGAAATGCCATGGGCCTCGTCACTGTATGGGCTGTTGCGGATCTCCGTGAGGACGCGCTCGGCCACACCTCGCGCCGTGTCGAGCTCGCCCTCCGGCACGATGATGCAGAACTCGTCGCCGCCGTAGCGGACCACGACGTTCGCCTTGCGGCTGTGGCGCTGGATCAGGTCGGCGAGGTGGCGCAGCACCCGGTCGCCCACAGGATGGCCGTGGTTGTCGTTGATGACCTTGAAGTTGTCCAGGTCGAGAACGATGAGGGACAAGGGGGCCTTGCTGCGGGAGGCCCGGCTCAGTTCGCGCTGGAGGCTTTCCTGGAAGAACCGGTAGTTGTAGAGGCCGGTCAGGCTGTCGGTGAGCGCCTGTTCCTCGCTGGCGACCAACCGCTCCAGCATCACAAGGCTGTTGACGGCCTGCGCCGCGAGCATCGAGAGCAGATGGAGATCTGACTCGGGATCGCGGCTCGCCTCCCCGGCATAGATGCCGAGCGTGCCGCGCAGCCGGTCCTGCTGGAGGAGAGGGGTGATCGTGATCGACCCCTGCACATCGTGCTTTCCCAGCAAATGCTGCGTCCAGGGGCTTTGCGACGCGTCCGGAACCGATAGGGGCCGCTTCGACTGCAGCACGAAGTCCGACATCTCGACGAGTAGCCGTCGCAGGTCGCCGCTGCCGTTCGGCTCCGGTCCGGCAAAGGCTTCCTCCCGCTGGCCCTGCTCGCCGGCGAGGAAGAGGAGCGACGCCTGGCCGCGGAGCAGCCGGGTCCCCAGGTTGAGGATCATGTCGCTGAGCACTTCGTAACTGAGATTGGTCATGATGCTGTCGAACGCCCGCAGCACCGTGAGCTCATCTTGATGCTTGTAGTTCTGGGCGACAACATGCTGCACGAGCGTGTGGACGAGGTTAGCCGCTTCCATGATGTGCGACTGCGAGACGACAGGAACCGACTGCACCGCACGCATCAGGTTGTCCGGATGCACCGGCAGCGCGCGCGCCAGTTCGTAGACTGTCGCAAAGTCGGGTTTGGAAACGGCGAACGGCTCACTGACCAGCCGCCCGAGCAGGTGGCGGCCGTCGCAGATGGGGATGATCAAGTGGCCGATTTGCGCGCCGTCATAACGGAGCTGGGGCTCGTCACCGTGGAGCGGCGCCGACGCGTTCGGCACCATCTCGCACCGCCCGAAGTTCTGCATGATCAGGCAGAAATCATTCTGCGAAAGCCCGGGCGAGATCTGGTAGCCGTCTGTTGCGTCGGCAGCCAGCGATATGCCCGTGCGGGCCGAGAAGTTCTGCATCGCGGCCTTCGTTACATCGTGGTTGATGATGTAGGAGAGCCGGATGCTGGCGGTTTCAGCAGTCAATAAAGATCACAGGTCCTAGGGGAAGGCCGCGCTCAGCCATTATAGCTTTGGCTCCCGTAACATCTTTGTACACGGTTAGCCCCTCAACTGCCATCCGCCGAACTGCCCTTGACAAAACTCTCGGTCCCAACTTCGATAGTTCGAAGTCGCAGCTGAAACACCATGCACGATGTCCTTGTTCACTACCTCGAGGTCAACTTTCCCGAAATTGCGGAGCAGTTGGCGCACGCCCGCGCCCGCGAACCGAGCAATGCAGAGCGGGCGGCTGCCGCCGAACGGCTGCGGGAGCTGATCCGCCGGCTCCGCCGCGGCGCACTGGAGTCTGGTGCGGGGTGGCACGAGCCGCGCGCCAGTGCCGCGGAGATGATCGCCGGCGTAAATGGCGAGCTGAGTCCCGACGAGCGCGCGGTACTCGACCACTTCTTTGAGCTGTTCGCCCGCTCGATGGAGCGCACCCAGACCGCGGAACGACCCGAGGGGACTGTCGCCGAAGCGCCGGCTGTGGCGGCACCCTCTGCTCCTGAGGCTCCCACCGAGCCGGTCGCCGTTACGCCCTCGGCCCCCGAGCCACCTGCGGAGCCCGTGGCAACCGCGACCCCGCCCGCCGAGGCCCCGCCAGATTCCGTCGCGCCGGTAGAAGCTCCGGCTGAGCCGGAGCGGGCGCCTGCGGCAGAACCCACGGCCGAAGAAGCGCCGGCGCAGGCTCCGCCACCCTCGGCCGAGGTTCCGTCCTCGCGCCTGGTACCGGAGCAGATGGCCGGCTATCTGCAAACCATCCTGCTCGCCGCGGCCCAGCAAGCCCTCGATCTGCTCCAGGTCGACGCCAGCCAGGTCTACACGCTCGGCGAGCAGCGACGGTTCGTCCTTCGGGCCGGCGTTCCGACGGAGTCGCTGGCAGCGCCTGAGGGCGTGGCCGCCATCAGCAGTGGACTCTTGCGCCAGGCCCTCGAGCACAACGACGTCTTCACGGTCGAGGACCTTGCGGCTGAGGAGCTGACTCCGGACGAGGCCGCCTGGGTCGATGCCGGCTACCGGGGCTTCGCCGCTATCGCGCTGTCGCCACCCCTGGAGCGGCCGATCGGGGTGCTCGCGCTGCTCCGGCGCACGCCCTGGCGCCTCGACCGGCGCGATGCGGTTCGGCTCGAGGACCTCGCAGTGGAAGCGGTCGCGGCGCTCCGGGCACATAGCCTGCCGAGCAAGGTGGCTGAAGTCGCCGTCCTCCAGGAGCGGCTGAACCTGGCCCGCGAGATCCACGATGGCCTGGCCTCCGATCTGGCGGCAGTCGTCGCGCTCTTCAAATACTACGAGCAACGGCGGGAGCGCGACGCGGACGATGCCGGGCAGCTCTTGCCACAGTTGCGGTCGATGACGGAGGAGATCCTGGCCAGCGCCCGCGACATTCTCCAATCGCTGCGGCCGAAAACTATCCGGTCGGAGGGTTTGCTGGCCTCGCTGCTGAAGCTGGTCGACCAGTTCGGCCGCGTGAACCTCGTGGAGACCAACGTCAGCATTCGCGGCGAGGAGAACGCGATCCCGGCGGAGCAGAAGGAAGTCATCTTCCAGGTACTGCGGGAGAGCCTCTCGAACGTCCGCAAGCATTCGCGAGCGCGCAACCTCTGGGTGGTCCTCGATCTCTCCTCGGCGCCCTGGGTCATGACGGTCCGCGACGACGGCCAGGGCTTCGACGTGCGTCGGGTCGCCGAAGACCCCAGAAAAATCGGCTCCTACGGGTTGGTTGGGATGCGCGAGCGGGCCGAGTTGATGGGTGGAACCCTGGAAATCGTCAGCCAGTCGCTCGAGGGAACCCTCGTGACGCTGATCGGCCCGGCCGACCGGGCCGAATGAAGAGCCGCGTCCGGGTCCTGATCGCCGACGATCGACCGATTTTCCGCGCCGGCGTCCAGGGCATGCTCCGCGACTTCCCTGAGATCCACATCGTGGGGGAGGCGATGACGGGGCGGCAGGCGATCGAGAGGGCCCGGCGGCTGAACCCGGACGTGATCTTGATGGACCTCAACATGCCGGAGATGGGCGGAATCGCCGCCACTCGTGCGATCAAAGAGGAAAGCCCCAACCGGGTAGTCCTTGCCCTGACGGTTTCTGAGGCGGAAGAAGACATCGTCGAGATGGTGGCCGCCGGGGCGTCCGGCTATGTGTTGAAGGATGTGGACCCGGTGACCCTGGCCCGGAGCATCCAGGACGCCCACGCCGGTCGCTTCCAGCTCGATGATGCCCTGACTCGCCGGGTGATCATGCGGTTGGGATCGGCCTTGAAGCGCTCTCGCCGTCCCCTGGCGGAACCGCTTACTGAGCGTGAAACCCAGATCCTCCGGATGGTCGTGGAGGGCACCAGCAATAAGGCGATCGCGAACCGGCTTGGATTAGGCGAGGGCACCATCAAGTCCCACCTGCGCAACATTTACCGCAAACTTCAGGTTCGAACTCGCGCCGAAGCTGCAGCCCAGGCCGTTCAACTCGACCTTTAAGAACATTTGTTCGCTATCGACAGGGCAGGTGAGGTGCCCTGTGGACAGATTTACGCGGGCGGCTCGGGAGGATACGGTGGGGACACCAAGAGAGTCCTCTGCGCGGCTTTCCGGGAATCTTTACTTGGGGGGTGGTCGCGATGAAGAAGTTGATCGTCGTAGTCG
>JALYYE010000329.1 GCA_030946735.1 Candidatus Dormiibacterota bacterium | reverse complement strand
CGCAAGGGCCGCCGCCGTCTGCCCGGATACCACATCGATCTCTGGGGCGCGCGGCTGGCCCTGGCATATGATCCGGAAACGCTGGCGGCGGCTCGGCGCCGGTCAGTAGCGGTCGATGGCCTTGAGTCCAGAGCCCGTAATGATCAGGACGGAACCGGGGGGAAGATTGAGCACCCGAGCCCCGGCGATCGCCGCCGCTGAGGTCGGCTCCATCAACAGGCCAACGGTGGCCGCCTGTCGCCAGGCGCGCTCGATCGCCTCATCCGCCACCGCGATCCAGCGGCCGCCGCTGTAGCGCACCGCGTTGTAGCTCCGTTCGGCGCGCGTCGGTTCGGGAATGCGGATCCCGTCAGCGATCGATGGTTGCCGCACCACGGGGGCCGGCCGCCCGAGCGACGCCCCGCGGACCAGCGGTGCGCAGGCTTCCGACTGCACCCCATGGAGCCGGGGCGCGCGCACCATCCGGCCCCAGGCCACGAGGTCGGCGAACCCCATCGCCAGTCCGATCAACACGGTTCCCTGGCCGACCGGCGTGATCACATCGTGCAACTGATCCCCTATCTCCTCGAACAATTCGTACGCGATCGTTTTGGTCCCTTCGAGGAAGGCATCATCGCGCGCGTGCCCGGCGTCGTAGGCCTCTTTCGCAGCCGCGACGGCCGCTTCGGTGACGGCTGAGCGCGGTCCGGACACTTTGATGAGCTCCGCCCCCAGCACCTCGATGGCGCGAGCTTTTGCCGCAACGATGTCGTCGGGCGTGAAAATGCGCGCTCGAAGACCGGCGGCGGCAGCATAGGCGGCGATCGCTGTGCCGGCGTTGCCCGATGAGTCCTCGATCACCGTTTGCGCGCCGGCGGCGCGGGCCGCGGTGATGGCGGTCGCCGCCCCGCGGTCCTTGAACGAGCCGGTCGGCGAGATGCCTTCCATCTTCAGCAGGTATTTTTCGTAGGGCACAATCGGCGTGGCGCCTTCCCCGAGGGTCACCGGATCGCCGCGGATCGCCAGATCGGCCCGATAGCGCCAGAGACCGCGTCCCGACCAGATGCCGGTCTCGGCCGGCTGGCTCACGGGAGGACTTTCTTCAGCGCCGGGTCGAGGTAGTCCTTGGTGAGCGGAAACGGCTCGTAGGCGCTGACCGTGCCGTCACGGGCTACCAGGATACTGACCGGCAACCCCGTATTGTTCAGCGCTACGCCATAGGCGGCGGCAACATGGCCGTCGGGGTCGAGGAACGGTGCAGGCTGCAGGTTGAAGCTTCTCCAGAACTTGCGGACGGTGTCAGCGGACTCATCGCCGAAGTTGATCGCAATCACCGATAAGCCCTCGGCGTTATGAGCCAGGTACTCGTCGCGGATCAGCGGCAGCTCGTCGCGGCAGGGGACACACCATGTCGCCCAAAAATTGATCAGTACCGGCTTACCCTTCAATTGCGACAAGGAGACCCGGTGTCCGTCAATGTCCGTAACGGTGAAGTTGGGCGCCGGCTTCCCGACCTGCACCGGGCCGTGCGGGGCTGGTGTCGGATTGTTGCTTTCGAAATGGGAATCGAAGGGAGTGGTCGCGGCCACGACCGGAAAGTAGTCATTGAACAGCGTGAGACGGTTGGAAAAGATCAGCACGCCCATGCCGATCAAGAAAACGGCTGCGACCGCGTTCAGCACCGGGTAGGCGCCGCGCACCCGGCCGAGCAACCGGCTCAGCATGCCTGACAGGCCGGCGGCGATCAGGAACGGCAGCCCCAGCCCCGCCGAATAGAACGCCAGCAGCAGGGCGCCCTGGGCGGCCGTGCCGCTGCTCCCGGCGCGAAGCAGGATGGCGGCGAGGATCGGGCCGACGCAGGGAGTCCAGCCGATGGCGAAGGCAAGGCCGATCACATAGGACGCCCAGGGGGCGCGGGGTAGCCGGTGCGCGATGTCGAACCGCTTCTCGCCCATCAACCCGGGAATGCGGCCCAGCGTCAGGAGCGCGATGCCGATCAAGACCAGCGCTGCGCCACTGATCTGCAGCAGCAGCGGGCGGTACGCTTTCAGGTCCGCACCGATCAGACCGAAGGACGCGCCCAGGGCCACGAATGCCGTCGCGAACCCGGCGACGAAGAGCGCCGCGTTCCCCAACACCTTGAGCTGCTGGCGGCCGCTCGCCTGGGTGCCGGTCGCGGCCGCGCCCATGTAGGCGACATAGGCGGGAACCAGGGGGAGCACGCAGGTCGAGGCGAACGACAACAGGCCGGCGAGAAACGCCAGGGCCAGGTCGACGATCATCCAGCGGGCTTAGGCTTCTCGGTGCCCAGCTGGCGCACCCAATCGCGCAGCCGCGCGGGGGCGTCGTCGGTGCAGCATTCCTTGCGGACCAACCGCTTCATTTCCGCCTGGAAGTCGAACACCTTCTCGCAGGGAGGGCAGTCGTCCAGGTGAGCCTTGACTCTGCGGACTTCGGTTTCGCTCAGCTCGCGGTCAATGTAGGTGTTGAGCCGGTGCATCGTTTGTTCGCAGTGATCTCCCATCAGCGCGCCCCAACGGCCAAGGACGGTGCCTTGGGCCGACCTGAATATTCCCACAATTTCTTCTGCAGCGCTTGCCGGCCACGATGCAGACGCGACATGACGGTGCCGATCTTGATACCGAGGATGGAGGCAACTTCTTTATAGGAGAAGTCCTCGACGTCGACGAGCACCACTACCATGCGCATCGGCACGGGCAGCTCCTCGAGCGCGCGCTTCACTTCATCCCCGAAACCCCGATCGACGATGATCTCTTCCGGCGACATGAGATGGACCGGCATGCCATCGCGACGCATCTGGTCGTAGATATCGAAATCCGTTCCGGGTTGATCGATGGAGTCTTCCGGCGCGGGTCGCTTGCGGAGCTTGTTGCGGAACACGTTGGTCATGATCGTAAAGAGCCAGGCTTTCTCGTTCGTGCCCGGCCTGAAGCGGTTCCGATACCGGTAGGCTCGCAAATAGGTTTCCTGCACCAGATCCTCGGCGTCTTCCGGCTTCCTCGTCAGGCGCAACGCGCTGCGATAGAGCGCATTAATGTGCCTTTCAAAAAGCGAAAAGTCGCTATTCATGCCAACGCCCCGCGGGTCCATTCTATTCCGGGGAATTCCGGGCTCTGGCGACCTCAGCTCGGCCCCGGACCGCTGCCCGGACCTCCGCCTTGATTCGCGGGACCGCCTGGCCGCGGACCGCGACCTCGACCGCGACCCCGGCGGCGGCGGCGCCGATTCGGATCGGATTGCGGGTCGGTCGACGATGGTGGCGGCGGAGCGTCGCCGCGTGGTGGATTGGGCCGCCGGTCGCGGCCGCGCTGCGACCCCGGCGATGCCGGCTGCCGTGGTGGCGATCCGGGACGCGGTGATCTGGGTGCCTGGCCCTGGCGGGGCGCCTGTCCGGCGTCGCCGGTCGCACCTCCGCGCCCGCCGCGTCCACGTCTGCGGCGGCCTCGCCGTTCCTGAACGCCGGGTTGCGGGGTGCCCGCCTCGCCGCGGACCCGCTCGCTTGGGCGGTCGGGCCGCGGAGGACGTGGGGTGGCCGCAGCCGGCACGATCCGTGCCAGGCCGCGGGGCCGCCGCCGCCGGCTGGGTTGCTCGCGGGGGCGGCCCTCGTGCTGCTTGACCCGTTCCTCGAACTCGGCCAGCCACTCCTCCATCGGCCGCTTGATCTGGGGCTTCGGGGCGCGCGGCTCTTCCGGCCAGATGCGCGGCCGATCCGGGCGGATAGCTTCGGGTGCTGGGTCAGAGTCGGTCGGTTCGGGTTCGACCGCGATCTCAGGCGGGAGTTCCGACATCTGCCGAAATCTTAGCGGGGGCCACTTCCGGCACCACCCGAGGACCGGCCCACTCCAGCAGGAACCGACGCCGGAAGCGGTCGAGGGCGCGGATCACGGCCGGACCCAGCACGGCGATCAGCACCACGTTGCCGGCGGCGCGGAAGCTGTCATAGGCCAGCGAGGTCGCGATATAGAAGCCGCTAAAGCGACGCAGCAGCGCGGCCACGCCGGCTCCCGGTGCCCAGCCCAGTGGGGATGTTCCGGCGGCGAGGAGCAGCGGCCATTCCCAGAGGTCGAGCAGCAGGCCGAAGACGAAGCCCGCGGCGCAGCCATAGGCACAGAGGAGGGCGATGGCGCTCGGCGAGGTCGAGCGTCGGGTGACGCGGCCCAGGTATCCGGCACCCATGCCGACCCAACCGGCCGCCAGCATCTGGTAGGGCAGCCACGGGCCGAGGCCGGCGGTGAGCACCGCCGAGAGCAGGAGGGTCATTGCGCCGCTGGCGAAACCGAAGCTTGGGCCCATCACGAAGCCGCCCGCGATGATGAGGAAGAAAATGGGTGAAAAGCCGAGCAACCCGATGACGATGACGAGCCGAAGCGTGGCATCGATCGCGACCAGCGCGGCCAGCACCGCCAGCAACCGCGTCGAGAGGCGGTGGGTTTGCAGGGCGACCCCGAGCACGACCAGCGCAGAGACTGCGACCAGCGCGCCGAAGAGCACCACCGGCTGGGGAAAGGCGGGACCGAGCGAGAGCGGTCCGATGAAGAGGGCGAGCCCGGCCGCGGTGAGCCCGAGCAAAACTGCGTCTTCGGCGCGGGCGGTGAGCCACCGGTTCAGAGTGGCACCTCCTCGGGCAGGAGCCAGCCGCCACCGACGAGCTTGCTGATCTGCGTCGCGAAGACGAGCGAGTCGCTCAACACGGCGGCAGGCGGGCCGTCGGCGTAGATTTCGCCGTCTGCCATCAGAAGGATGCGATCCGCCGTTCGGGCCGCCCATTCGACGTCGTGCGTGGCGACGACGATCGCGGCACCCGCGTCCGCCCTGGTCCGAAGGTAGGCGCTGAGCGCCCGCTTCACCACGGGATCCAGGCCGCGGGTGGGTTCGTCGAGCAACAGGAGGTCGGCTCGCGCCCCCATCAGCGCGATCGCCAGCTGTTGACGCTCGCCCGAGCTCAAGTCTCGCGGGTAGCGATGAAGAAAGGCGGCGAAGGGTGCCACGACCTCCGCGGACTGGCCGCGCAGCTCTTCATTGACGGTTGGCGCGAACAGCAACGAATCGGCATCCTGTGGCACGTAGGCGGCATTGCCCTCATGGTTGACCGTGCCGCGTTGCGGCCCCAGCAGCCCGGCGATTAACCGCAAGAGCGTGGTCTTGCCTGATCCATTGCGACCCATCAAGGCCACGACCTGGCCACCGCGCAATGCCAACGAGACTCCCCGGACGGCGGGCGCGGTGTCGTATCGATGGTGCAGCGCGTTGACCTGGCAGATGACCGGCCCCCACCCTGACCCAGCGGGGGAGGGAGATTGGGAAGGCGCGGTGGGCAGGCGTTGGGCCAGGACGCGGGCGTCGCGCAGCCCGAGCGGGATGGGCGACCAACCCGCTCGCAGCGCCAGGTCGACGACGGGCGGCCGTGCGCCGCCTTCGGCAAGTGCCACTCGGGGCGGCTGGTCGCGTAGCCTGCCGGCGTCGAGCGTCCAGATCCGATCGACGAACGGGGCGATCCGCTCAACCCGATGCTCGGCGATCACGGTCGTCATGCCGAGCTCGGCAACCAGCCGGAGCACGACCTGCAGCACGTCCTCGGCGGCCTGCGGGTCGAGCTGCGAGGTCGGCTCATCCAGAACGAGCGCATCGGGATGCATGGCGAGGGCCGCCGCGATCGCGACACGCTGGCGTTCGCCGCCCGACAAGGTATCGATTTGCCGGTGCCGCAGCGGGTTGACACCCACCTGGTCGATGACTTCCTCGATTCGTTTTCGCATCAATTGCCGCGAGAGCCCGAGGTTCTCGAGACCAAAGGCAAGCTCCGCCTCGACGTCCTCGAGGACGAACTGCGCATCCGGGTGCTGGAAGACGAAGCCAACGCGGGTTGCGAGCTGACGCGGCGGGTGCTCCCGTGTGTCGAGGCCGCAGACCACAACCCGGCCGCGGAACTGTCCGCCAGTGCTATGCGGAACGAGGCCGTTCAGGCAGCGAAGCAGCGTCGACTTTCCGCTGCCAGAGGGCCCGCGGAGAAGGATGACCTCACCGGGCTCGACCGCGGTCGTGATCTCGCGCAGCGCCGGCTGCTCGGCCTCCGGGTAGTGATAGGTGACGGCGTCAACCGCGATGAGGGGCATGGTCCATTCGAGAAATGCTGGCCGTTAAGGCGGGGACCGCGAGCAGGCCGAGGGCAATCAGGCGATCGGCATTGGGGAGCGTCGGCATCAGATCGAGGTACGGGTAGTACCCAGGGGCCGGCAACAGCGCGATCGCAACGAGTGCCCCGACCGAGGCGATGACAACCAGCATGTCCGGGGCCGTCCAGCGGAGCGGCCGGTAGCGGGACCGACGGCCGCTGCCGAATCCACGCGCGTCAAGCGACTCGCCGTATTGCAGCGCTCGCTCGAGCGTCGTCAGCAGGAGCGGCAACAGCAAGGCCGGCGCTGATCGCCAGCCGGTGCGCTGTCCCCGCAGCTGGCGCGCCTCCCGGATCGCTCGAAACGCGCCGAACGTCTTGGGGGCGAAGGCGAGCGCGAGCGCGACGGTGGTGCCGGCCCGATAGAGCGGGCGTGGAAGGATCGCGACAAAGTCGGCGCTGCGAACGGCGGTCTGCAAGACGGCGAAGACAGCGACCGTCAACAGCAGCGCGAGCCCGGTCGACGCTCCAAAGGCGACGGCGTCGAGGGTCCAGCGTCCCCCGATGACCGGGATCGCCGGCAGCGTAAAGAGCACGTGCTGGCCGAAGCGACTGAGGGCGGCGCTGAAGACGATGGGCACGAGCGCGAGCGCGAGTCCGAACTTCCAGGTGCCGGCGCGACCGCGTCCGCGGTACGGCAGGTAGACATTGATCACCACCAGCAGCAGCAGTGCCTGGAGGTACGGGTTGCGGCCGATGAACGCCGCGGCCAGCGCCGCGATCGTCCACATACCCCACGCGAGGGGGTGGCGGTTCACGGGCCTCGCCTCCGGAGGTTAAAGGCACCGAGCGTCAGGAGCAGGATTGCCATACTCCCGAATGCCAGCCAGGGTCCCATCGCCCTCGCTTGCGGCGGCTGTGTGGGCGCTCCCGTCGACGTCAGCACGGCGGCCGCTTTCGGTGAAACCGTCGGCGCCAACGCCTCGATGCTGGTCGTCGCCGCCGGCGTTACCGTGGGCATCGGGGTCGCGTGGTACGGTGGCTTCGCCCCGGCCGTCGCGATCACCGCTGGCGCTGGCGCAGGCACGCCGCAGACTGAGGCAAACGCTACATTGCCGGGGGCCTGCTGAGCGCCGGCGGCGTAGTGCCACCCGTCCATGTCCTCGTCGTGCAGCACCGACGAGCTGGCGCCGAAGGTTGAGGTTTGCCAGCCGCCACCCTGACGATGGAAGTACTGCCAGTAGGGCCCACTTCCGAAGCACCCCGGCGGCACGGTCGAGGGTTCTCGGTCGAGCTGGCACATCGCCGTCCCGATGGAACCGAAGCTCTGTGCCTCGTACTGCACGCCCGACCGCTGGATCAGCTGCAGTCCGCTGATCTGGTCTTCGGCGAAGGCCACGCATCGCGTGATGACGCTCCCGCTCGCATGCTGGATGACCAGCGCGGCATGGTGGATCGCGGCATGAGCGGGACGAATACAGAGGAGGGCGGCTACGAGCGCCGCCGAGGCGGCGGCGCCCAGCCACATCGTTTTGCCGATTCTCAGCGAGCGCGTCGGCGGAGTCTCCAGCCCAGCGCAACGACGGCAAGTCCCGCGATGGTCGGAAGCAGCGGTGACGGACTCGGCGGCGCCCCGGTCGCCGCGAGCTGCGGTGGCGGCGGGGTGGGGGTCGGCGCCGGCGTGGTCGTGGGCACCGAAGGGCAGGTCGAGGGCATCGCACCTTCGGTCAGCTTTACCGGAAGGTATTTCGAGGTCAGCGCAACGACCGCTTGCGCCGTGGACAAGGGGTCGGGTGTCGCGGTCTGGGAGGAGCCCGGCCTCGAGAAGCCCAGGCCGCCATTCTCGAACTGGAAGGTGAGGAGGTCACTGACCGCGTTCTTGCCGGTGATTGTCCAGGCCGTGCCGGTGGGATCCTCCCCCAGGGCGAGCAACGCCTGGATGACCGCGGCGTCCGAGTTCGGATCCGAGTCGGGTGATCCGGTCGAGTACTCGAAGCCGCCGCTGGGTTTCTGCTGCAAGTGGAAGTAGCTGAGGGCTCGCTCTTTGACGATGGTGGCCATACCGTTTGCCGAGGTAAGCGCCAGGACGACAATCGCCGTCGTGTTCGTATCGGAGCCCCACGTTGGGCTGAACTCCCAGCCACCATCGGACTGCTGACGGTCCTTGAGGAACGCGACCGCTTTCGCTGGTGCGGAGCCCGGCGGAAGGGCGAGGACGGCGAGCGCGTCATTGAATAGTTGAGCGTTGTATGCGCCGGTCGACGCATCGTAAGTACAGGCGAGGTCCTGCAGCAGGTTACGGGCGGCGAAGTTGGTTGGAGTCAGTCCGGCGGCGGAGACCGCCATGATCAGACCACCGATGTTCCCCGCCGTCTTTTCCTCGTTCGCGATGTGGGAGCGCAGGGAATCGATGGGGGTCTTTCCAGAGGTGGCGAAACTCGTAACCGCCTGGCCATTGGCCACCAGCCCGAGCACGGTGTCTTCCGTTCGCGATGCGCTTCCGGCTACCGTACCGTCCGCGCTTTGCAGGCTGTGCAGCCATTCAATTGCGCGCGAGGCCGCAGCAGTTTGTGGGGTAAAAGCGTGACTCGGCAGAGCGGATGCGAGCGCCGCAAGCGCGGCAGCTGCCAGCGCAGCAAGTTGTCGTTTCATGGTGTCCTCCAGAGCAGTGAATGCGCAACTGGAGGCCGATCGTGAAGATGCCTGGCACCTCCCTCTCAGCCTCGAAGAGGGTCGTTGGTCCCCGACAGGCAGGTCTCCTGGCTCCGGATCATCGCCGCTGGGCTCCTTCCCAAGGCCTTGGCCTCAGTGGATCTCGCCCACGGCTCCTCGGTTACAGTGACGGGTTCGCGCCGGATTCGCACCGGCTTCCCTTTTCAGCTCTCCTCGAGCCACCTATCGGTCGTTCTTAACTTGTGCGGCGCGTGACCGGCATCACCTCCCCCAAAAGGTGACCGCATTATAGGATGCGCGGCGCCGCTGGCTCAGGCGACGCGGGTTTGCTCGAAGTAGGCTTCCAACTCCTCGATGGTGGGTACCCGGTTGATCTCGTCGGGCTCGACATTCATGAACTGTTCCTGGGCGGTGAAGACGAGCTCGATAAGGTCGGGGATTTTGACCTCGGGCGTATAGGGAACACCAAACGCGAGCAGTTGCTCGACGATCTCGCCGGACACTTTGGTGCGCTCGGCCAGGTTCATCTCTTCCAGCGCCCACAGGACGCGGTCCAGTGCATAAAGGCTCAGCTTGCGCTTGGCATCCTCGGCCCGGGTGGCGATGACTCGTAGCGTCGTGCGTTGCGTCTCGGTTTGAATCGCTTGGTAAATTCTCAGGCTGTTCCTCCGACGCTTGCTGGGTTGTTGGTCAGCGCCCACGGTACGAGCCACTCCCGCAAGCAGCAAATAACTTTCGTTAAAAGATGTAAACAAGCGACGCTCGGTCACCGGCAGGCTTTCGAAAACGAGCGGGATAATACCCACAATGGCTTTTATCGACGCCGAATCTGATCGCGGGCCCGGCCGGGACGCGGTCGAGCTCTACACCCGGACCTACGGGACGTTGCTGCGGAGTTCGGGGGAAACCAAGCTGAAGACCCTCGAACAGTCCCACATCGGGATGCGGTC
>JALYYE010000291.1 GCA_030946735.1 Candidatus Dormiibacterota bacterium | reverse complement strand
GGTGGCGTGCAGCTGATGACGCTCGGCTCAGGAGCGGAACACTCCGAACAGAACGGTTCAAAGACCGAGCCGATGGAGTTCTTGCAGCTGTGGATCCTGCCCGATACGCCGAGCCTGCCGCCGGCTATCCAGCAGCGGCAGTTCCCCAAGAAGGAGCGCACCGATCGCTTCTTGAAGGTGATCGGGCCGGCAACAAGCGATCCGGTGAGGGTTCACCAGGACGCCGCCGTCTACGTCAGCTTTCTCTCACCCGGCATTGCGGTCAGGCACGACTTTGGGTCTGCACGAGGTGGCTATCTTTACCTGATCGAGGGCCGAGCCCGCGTCGGCGCCGAAGAGCTCGCGACCGGGGACGCGACCAAGATCCAGGACGAGAGTCAGCTGCACATCGAGGCGAAGGAGGCCTCGGAGCTGATTCTGGTCGACGTTCCGCTGCGCTTTACCCCGGTTGGCGTTTGGGGGCGCGCCAGCGGTCGAGCGCGCGAAGGCGTAACCTGACACCGTAACCTTATGGTTACCGTATTACACGCGGAGCAAGGGAGGACGTGATGGCGAACGCGAAGGTGAAAGGGTCGGGGACCCGCCAGTCACCGTGGGAATTGAAGACACCGCCGGGGACGTCGGAGTTCACGGCGTACCGCGACGAGACGCTCGATCCGCCGGCACTCATCGTGCAGGTAGGGAAGACGGAGCTCCGCTATCAATTGCGCGGGCTGGATGACCTGCACAAGATGCTCGAGCAACACGGTGACTGGATGCCGCTGGGGAGCGCCGACGAGCAGAAACCGGCTGCGGAGGGTACGGTCGAGGCGTGGGCCCGCTCGCCGAAGAATCCGGTCGGCGGCTGGTATGGACTGAAGAAGGGCTTGCGCGGCCGCTTCGGTATGTACGTGCCACCGGTCATGGAGGCGATGGGGCTCGCCGAGGTGGAGCACCTACCGAAGAACAACCGGATGCGAGCGCGCTGAGCACGCCGGGCGCGGGCCCGGGGTAGATTAGGCGCATGCCCTCGCGGGTGTTCTTGGTATCCGAGGTGAAGCGGCTGCTGGAGCAGGGCGCGCAACTGGTCGACGTGCTCGGCGAAGCCGAGTTCGAGCAGGACCACCTGCCGGGTGCGATCAACATCCCATTGAAGCGGCTCGATGAAAAGACGGTGGCGGGCCTCGATCGCCAGCGACCTGTGCTCGTCTACTGCAACGATTTTGGTTGAGACCTCTCGCCGCGGGCCGCGTGGCGGCTCGAGACCTTGGGCTTCAAGATTGTGATTGACTACGTGCCCGGCAAGCTTGCCTGGTACGAGGAGAACGAGCCGCGCGAAGGCAAGGCCGTCGACGAAACCTGGATCGGTGACGTCGCGGACGCGGAGGTACCGACCTGCGGACTCAAGGACCGTGTGGGCGACATCCGCTCTCGGACGGCGGGTTGGGACACCTGCGTGGTGGTGGGGCCGGAGCGCGTAGTGCTGGGTCTGCTTCGTAAGGCGGAGCTGGGCGGTGATGCAGAGGCGACCGCCGAGCGAGTAATGCGGCCCGGTCCCAAGACCTTCCGGCCGAACGTGACGCTCGAGGAGCTGCTCAAGTCGATGCGGGAGCATAACATCCAGACCAACAGCCTGGTTACGACCGGGGAGGGCAGGCTGCTGGGCGTGATCTCACGCGCCGATGCCGAAGCCACGCTGGCCCATGAGCAGGCTTAAGCGTTTTCGCCGGAAGTCGCAGTTGCGCCGAAGGGGGCAGGCATGACAGCGCGGCGCTCGAGACCGGCACACCATCGCCCCGAGATCCATCAACGCCTGGTTGATCAGATAGCCCTTCCCCTTTGGGATCACGGCGGCGGCCAATGACCAGAGTTCCTCGGTCCGGGCGCGTGGCGGCGCCGCGACGCCGAAGTACCGCCGCAGCAGCCGGGCGACGTTGGTGTCGAGCACCGGCGCGTCCCGGTGGTGGGCGAAACTCATGACCGCGCCTGCCGTGTAGCGCCCGATTCCCGGAAGGCTCCGCAGTTCGCCCAGCGTTTCCGGAAAGGCCCCGCCGGGACGGTCCGCCACCTGCAGCGCCGCGGTGTGCAGCCACCGGCCACGGATCTTGTAGCCGAGCGGGTCGGTGATGGCCTTTACCTCGGCGAGCGGAGCCCGGGCCAGCGCGGTAACCGTCGGATACTGTTCGAGGAGGCGCTCGTAGACCGGAACCACCCGGGAGATCTGGGTCTGGTGCGACAGGACCTCGGAAACCAGGATCGCGTAGGGGTCACGGGTTCGCCGCCAGGGTAGATCGCGGCCGTGGGCGGCGTACCAGTCGAGCACCCGGCGCTGGAAGGACCGGCGGCGCCCGCGGGCGATCATCGAAGCCACGGGCAGAGCCCCCTACGCAAGCTCAGCGGGGCCGGCCGGTTATACGCATCACCGTGCGAAGGCCGGCTCGCGTTCTGGTCGCGCTTGGGGCGGCGACGGCCATCGTCGTCGCCATCCAGCTCACCGCACTCGCTCGCGCCGGTGGCGGCGGAGGTGGTGGCCACGGCGGCGGGGGTGGGGGCCATAGCAGCGGTGGCGGTCACAGCAGCGGCGGCGGTAGCTTCGTCTTCGTCGGTGGGGGCGGGTCGGGCAGTGGCAGCGGGTCGGAACTGCTCTTCATCATCCTGGGCGTCGCCGCCCTGTTCATCATTTTCTATGCGTTGTCGCGCCGGAAGTCGGCGAGCGCGGCAGCTGACGACGATGACACTGCGGCAGTGCCGGCCGTGGACACGGCCGCGGTCGAAAGCGGCCTGACCGCCCTGCAGGCCCGCGATCCGAATTTCAACCAGCAGGTCTTCCTCGACCGTGCCCAGACGACGTTCTTCGTGCTCCAGAATGCCTGGATGGCGCGCAACCTGGAGCCGGCCCGCATCTATCTTTCGGATGGGATTTATCACCGCTGGAAGATGCAGGTCGACCAGTTCGTCGCGCTGCACAAGCGCGATGTCCTCGAGGATCTCGCGGTCAACGGCTGCACCATCGCCAGGGTAAAGGGCGACGCGAACTTTGACAGCATCACGGTCCGATTCGACGCCATCGCCGCCGATTACGAGGTCGACGACGCCGGCAAAATGCTCAGTGGCGACAAGACGGTTCAGCCGTTTACCGAGTACTGGACCTTCATCCGCAGCCAGGCGGCACGGAGCCGGGTGGGGGAGAGCGCTCAGATCACCCAATGCCCGAACTGTGGCGCGCCGGTGTCGATCAACGAGTCGGGCATCTGCGCCTACTGCAAGGCCACGGTGACCACCGGCCAGTTCGGCTGGGTGCTCGACAACATCACCCAGGCCTCCGAGTGGTCCGCGGCGGCTTGAGCTAGACCGCAGCCGGAACTTTCTCGGAAAAAAAGCAGGCGGCACGGTGGTCGCGCGCCTTCGCTTCGAGCGGTGGCTCCTGGTCGGCGCAGGGGGTCGGCACCTGGGCGATCGGGCAACGGGTGTGGAAACGGCAACCCGAGGGCGGGTTGACCGGCGAAGGGATCTCCCCCGAGAGGGCGACGATCCGACGCTTCGACTGGATCTCCGGGTCGGGGATGGGGATGGCGGAGAGCAGCGCCTTGGTATAGGGATGACGAGGATTGCGGTAGATCTCGACGCTGTTGGCGACCTCGACGATCTTCCCCAGGTACATGACCATCACCCGGTCGCTGATGTGCCGGACGACGGACAGGTCGTGGGCGATGAACAGATAGGTGAGTTGAAATTCTTTCTGCAGGTCCTCCATCAGGTTGATGATCTGCGCCTGGATGGAAACGTCGAGCGCCGAGATCGGCTCGTCCGCGACGATCAGTTTCGGTCGAAGCGCGAGCGCTCGAGCGATGCCGATGCGCTGCCGCTGGCCGCCGCTGAACTCGTGCGGGTACCGGTTGTTGAAATAGGGATTCAGGCCGACGATCTTCAGCAGCTCCTGGACTCGCTGGTCCTTCGCCCGTCCACGCAGCAGCCCGAAGTTCTCCAGCGGCTCGGCGATGATGTCGCCGACCGTCATCCGCGGGTCGAGTGATGAGTAGGGGTCCTGGAAGATCATCTGCAGTTGGCGGCGGTACTGGCGGAGCTTCTCGCCGCGCAGCTTGGCGAGGTCGACACCGTCGAAGAAGATGTTCCCGGACGTGACCGGCAGCAGCTGGGTGATGAGACGCGCCAAAGTCGACTTTCCACAACCAGACTCGCCCACCAGGCCAACGGTCTCGCCCGGATAGATCTCGAGGCTCACGTTCTCGACCGCCTTGACGCTGGTACCCAGCCCGGCCGGGAAGTGCTTCACCACGTTCTCAGCCCGCAGCAGCGGCGTTCGGTCAGCCACGGCGGTCTCCGTTCGTCTTGAGCGCGCGGCGCATCGTGACCCAGCAGGCCGCATCTTGGTCGGGGCCCACATTCATCAGGGCCGGGTCGTCATGCAGGCAACGATCGATCTTGAACTGGCAGCGTGGGTTGAAGCGGCAGCCGTGCGGCGGCCGGATGAGGTCCGGGGGGAAGCCTTCGATGGAGAGGAGGCGATCGTGCCGGTCCGAGTCCAGGCGTGGAATGGATCGCAGCAGCGACCACGTATAGGGGTGCTGTGGGTCCTTGAAGATCTGCTCGACGGGGCCCTGCTCCACCACCCGGCCGGCGTACATCACGAGCACCCGGGTGCAGAGACTGGCAACGACCCCCATGTTGTGCGTGATCAGGATGATCGCGGTCTTGAGGTCGCGGTTCAGGTCGCGCAGCAGTTCGAGGATCTGGGCCTGCACCGTAACGTCGAGCGCCGTGGTCGGTTCGTCGGCGATCAGGATCGAGGGCGAATTGGCCAGACCCATGGCGATCATCGCCCGCTGCCGCATACCGCCGCTGAACTGGTGCGGATAGTCGTCCACCCGTGACTCCGCGGCCGGGATGCGCACCTGCTTGAGCAGCGCCACGGCGCGTTTCAGCGCGGTTTTTCCCGGAACCTTCCCGTGCGCCTCGATCGCCTCCTCGATCTGGAAGCCGACCGTCAGCACGGGGTTGAGGCTGCTCAAGGGGTCCTGGAAGATCATCGCGATGTCCTTGCCCCGGATCTCGCGGACTTCGTCGTTAGACATCGTCACGATGTCGTTGCCGTTGAAGAGGATCTGGCCGCCGACGATGCGCCCCGGCTCCTGCACCAGGCGGAGAATCGACAGCGCGGTGACGCTCTTGCCGCAGCCCGACTCGCCCACGATGCCGAGGGTCTCCCCCGGGTGGAGGTCGAAGCTGACGCCGTCGACCGCCAGCACCACGCCGTCGTCGGTGAAGAACTGCGTCTTCAGGTCCTTGACCTGGAGCACCGGTTGGCTCATCGCTTCTGCCTCGGGTCGAGGGCGTCGCGCAGGCCGTCACCCAGGAAGTTGAACGCCATCAGCGTCAGGGAGAGCGCGATCGCCGGCGCCAGGACGATGTGGGGCGAGATCCGGATGGCGTGGAAGCCGTCCGCCGCCATTGCGCCCCACGACGGGGTGGGCGGTGGGACGCCGAGACCGAGAAAGCTGAGGAAGGCTTCGAAGAGAATCGCCATCGGGACGCCGATCGTGGCCTGGACGATCATCGGCCCCAATGCATTCGGCAGGATGTGCCGAAAGATGATCTTGCTCGCCTTGGCGCCCCCGGAGCGAGCGGCCTCCACGAACTCGCGCTCGCGTAAGGCTAGCGTCTGGCCCCGCACCAGCCGGGCCATGTTCATCCACTGTGTGAAAGCGATCGCGAAGATGATGATGCCGAGCGATCGGCCCAAGAGGAGGACTAAGGTCAGCGCGACCAAGAGGTCGGGGATGCCGTAGAAGATGTTGATGACGGTCGAGATGATGGTGTCCACGAAGCCGCGGTAGAAGCCGGCCACCAACCCGACGACGACGCCGACAACGATCACGATCAGCTGGGTGCCGATCCCCACTTTGAGCGAGACCTGCGCCCCGAGCATGAGCCGGCTCAGGATGTCGCGGCCCGATTGGTCGAGGCCCAACCAGTGCTGCGCCGTCGGCCCCTGGTAGATGGGGCCCAGCCCTTGCGCGAAATAGGAGTACGGCGTCCAGAACTGCGCGACGATCGCCACTACGATCAGCAGCGTGAGGAAGATGGAGCTGACGAGCGCCAGCCGGTTGCGGCGGAGGCGGCGCCAGGCGTCGCCCCAGAGGCTGGTCTGCTCGTGCGCGAGCGTCTCCTCGATGTACTTCTCCGTGATGCCCGGGGCGGTGGCCATCGCTCAGTACCGGATCCGGGGGTCGATGACCGTGTACAGCAGGTCGACGAGCAGGTTCGCCAGCGCGATGATGATGGCGTAGAAGGTGAAGAGCCCGATGACGATGTTGTAGTCGCGATTCAGGATGCTGTTGGCGAACTCCTTGCCCAGTCCGGGGATGCCGAAGATGTTCTCGATCACGACACTGCCAGTGACGATGCCGATCACCAGCGGCCCGAGGATGGTGACCACCGGGATCAGGGCGTTCCGCAGTGCGTGCCGGACGATGACGATCCGGCTGGTCAAGCCCTTGGCACGGGCGGTGCGGACGTAGTCCTGGCGGATGACCTCCAGCATGCTGGCCCGGGTCAGCCGGGCGACGATGCTGGCGTAAGGGAACCCCAGCGCGAAGCCTGGAACAAGGATCTGGTCGAGGGTTCCATAGTTGCCCGTCCACCCCGAGTTGTAATAGAGGGCGCCGCCGGACCAGCTGTAGAGGGCGACGCCGAAGAGCAGGAAGAGCAGCGAGGCGATGACGAAGTTGGGCATGCTGTACCCGATGATCGAAGTGGTGGTGGCCACGTAGTCGATCCAGGTGTTCTGCCGGACTGCCGCAATCACGCCCAGCAGCACGCCGAGACCGATGGTGAAGACGAGCGCCGCGGCGCCGACTTCGGCGCTGACCCGTGCCTCGCGCAACAGGAGCGGCGTGATATGCACGCCGCGGTTGACGTAGGACTCGCCCAGGTCGCCGTGCAGGAGGCCCGTGACGTAGCGGACGTACTGCTCCGGTAGGGGAAGATCGAGGTGGTAGTAGTGCAGGAGCGCGGCCTCGGCGGCCGGGTCGGGGCGCCGCTCGTTCAGCAGCGCGTCTCCTGGGAGGCGGTGCACGCCGAGGAAGACGATCGACGAGACGGCCACCGCCGTGAAGACGATCAGGACCAGCCGCTGCCCGATGTAGAGGAGCGCACCCCTGGTGAACATGGGGAACTCAGATTAAAGAAAACGGGGGCACCTCGGCGTGAGGCGCCCCCGTACCCTTCCTCGACTAGTGGGACCCGATCTTCATCTCGTTCCAGTAGAAGTCGTTGAAGTTGTTGGAACCGGCGCCTTGCAGGTAAGGCTTGAAGAGGAACTCGCCCTTGAAGTAGACGAGCGGCGCATAGGCTGCATCGGCCATCATCTGCTTGGTCGCTTGGATGTAGGTTGGGATCGCCTTGTCGATCGACGGCTCGGCGTCGGCCTTCGCCACCAGGTCCTCGACCTTGGGATCGGTGAACTCGCCACCGTTGCTCCCAGCGCCCTTGACGAACAGGTTGTCGAACCAGTCCTGCGGGTGGTCGTAGTCGGCCTGCCAGCCTTCACGGAAGAGGTTGTACTGGTGGTGAGTGTACTGCTTGATGAAGGTGGCGTGGTCGATCGGCTGGATGTTGACGTGGACATTGAGGTTCGCCTGCCACTGCGACTGGACGTTCTCAGCCGTCAGCTTGTAGATCGCCTTGTTCGGATCGTAGTAGTAGGTCAGGTTCCTCGTCTTCGCCCCGGTCGGGTCACCGCTCTTGAGCAGCGCCTGGGCCTGGGTCTTGTCGAACTTGGCCAGTGGGTCGCTGCCGTCGCCGGCGTAGCCCTTGAGGCCCTTCGTGATCAAGCCGCCGTCCGCCGCGGAGCAGGTGATGCCGCCGGCGCAGGCGACCTGGACCAGCTGGGCGCGGTCGATGGCGAGGGTGAACGCCATGCGCAGGTCATGCGCGGGGCCACTGGCGAGGTCGCCCTTGAAGACGCTATCCGGCCGGCCGAAGGCGTATTGCACCCAGATGGTTCGGACTTTATTGACGAACTTCAGCTGCTTGGACAGGGTGGGGTCCTTCTGGATGCGGAGGATGTCCTCGGTCGAAATGTCGCTACCCATGCCGCCGTAGCCGACCAGGTCGTAGCCGCCCTGCTCGAACTTGGAGACGCCCTGGGCCATGTCGCCGATGAAGTCCATCTTCACGTGCTGGACGGTCGGCTGCGGGCTGCCCCACCAGTTGGGGACCGCGTCGAATGTTATGGACTGCTTCGGCGTGTAGGAAATCATCTTGTAGGGGCCGGTTCCGACGGCCGTGGCGGGGGTAGACCACCAGTTGGCGTCGTCCTGGTTGACGACGGTCGGATCGACCACCTGTGCGGCCGAGGCGAGCGCCAGCTCGGTGCTGAAGACGCCCCATGGCGAGGTGAGCTTGATCACGAGCGTGTGATCATCGGGCGCGGTCATGCCGCTCAGCATCTTCTGGTTGTGGGCCCAGTCTTTCGTGGTCGAGACGACGTCGTAGCCGACCACGTGGTCGAAGTTGCTGCCATACGCGTCCTGCCCTTCCGCCGCCGACCGGCTGAAGGAATAGATGAAGTCGGAGGCTTTGACCGCGTGGCCGTTCCAGAATTTCGCTTTCGGGTTGAGCTTGAAGGTGTAGGTCTTGCCGCCGTCGGTGATCGCCGGCAGCTCGGTCGCGATGTCCGGGATGACGTTCAGCTTGTCGTCGAACTTGACAAGGCCGTCGAAGAGGTTCTGGTAGATCGCCTGGTCAGTTTCGGCGTTGACCTGCGCCGGGTCGAGCGTGCCAATGGCACTGTCGCTGGGGAACCGCAGCGTTTGGTCAGCCGCGAGACCCGTGCTCGCGGTGGAGGTGCCACCGCAGGCCGCGACCAGAATGCCGATCGTTCCCAGTACCGCGAGCGGCCGCACCGCGCGGAGCTTACCTACAAAAAGGTCACTCATAGACCCTCCCTTTTTCCCGTTCCTACCCCGCCAGGCGAGGACTGCCAAAACAGTAGCAAATAGAACTACACCTGAATTGTTAGAGGCCTGTTAGACCCTAATTCGACAATGTCTCGGCGGCGGCGGCCGTCGCCAGGCGGATGGCGGCGCCCTCCAGCTCAGCGGCCCCGACCGTGGCGTTGACGAAGCCCGCCGATGCCGCCTCGCGCGCCGTCATCAGCCGCCCGGTCAGCATCAGTTCCAGCCCGAGCTTGCGCGGCAGACCTCGAAAGACCGCCGGCATGATCGTCATCGGCATGATGCCGAGTCGCACCCCCGGGAGGCCGAAGCGAGCGGTTTCGACGGCAACCGCCAGCGGACAGGCGGCGACCAGGCCAAAGCCCGCGCCCAGCGCGTCGCCGTTGACCGCGGCAACCAGCGGCTTGGGATAGCCATCGATCAGGAGAAAAAGGGCGCCCAGTTCGCGCCGCTCGAGGGCCATGTCGAGGGGTGGCCGGCGGCTGATGAACTCCTTCAGATCGGCCCCGGCGCTGAACGCTTCACCGGTTCCGACCAGGGTCACGGCCCGTACTTCTGCGTCGTCGCGGGCTCGCGCCAGGGCCAGATGCAGTGCGCGCACCATCGACGGACTCAGGGCGTTGCGCGCTTCCGGACGGTTCAGCCGGAGCGCGAGGATGCCGTCGGCCTGGGTCTCGAGCAGGTCGCTCGCCGCTAGACGCCACCCATGACGACGCTTTTCTCTTCGGTGTAGAAGTCCAGCACCTCGATGCCGTGCTCCTTGCCGAAGCCGCTATGTTTGGTGCCCCCGAAGGGCAGTTCGTCGTAGGCGACCAGGTTGACCTGGTTGATCCAGCTGTACCCGGCGTCCAGGCGATCGATGGTTTGCTGCGCCTTCTTGATGTCGCGAGTGAAGACGGAGGACCCCAGCCCGAATTCGGAGTCGTTCGCCCGCTCGATCGCCTCGTCGAGGCTCTTTACGCGAGCGATCGGTAGCAGTGGCCCAAAGGTCTCCTCGCGCCACACCCGCGCATCGGGTGGAACGTCGGTGATCACCGTCGGCTCGAAGAAGAAGCCCCGGTCGAACGGCTCTCCCTTTAGGCGGTTGCCGCCAGCCAGCAGCCGCGCCCCACGGTCGAGGGCATCCTTTAGCTGGGCTTCGATGGTCTCGCGACCGCCCGCCGTGTGCATCGGCCCCATCTGGGATGACGGATCGGCTCCGGGCAGAACCTTGAGTCGCTTTGCCCGCGCGGCAACCTTCTCGATCACCTGGTCAAAGACCGCTTCGTGGACGAAGACACGCTTCACCGCCAGGCAGGCCTGACCGGCGTTGAAAAACCGTCCGATCGCGATCGCCTTGCTCGCTTGCTCGATGTCGGCGTCATCGCAGACGATGGCCGGGTCGCTGCCGCCCAGTTCGAGGGTCACGTGCTTCAAGTCCGAAGCAGCCTCCGCCATGACCTGTTTCCCAGTCTGGGTTTCCCCTGTGAATCCGATTTTGCGCACCTTCGGGTTCTTGATCATCTCCTGGCCCACCACCGCGCCGGGGCCGACGACCACGTTCAGCACGCCGGGGGGCAGGCCACCCTCGTTCATCAGTTCGACCAGCCGGATCGTCGACAGCGGCGTTGTGCTGGCCGGCTTGGCCACAACTGTGTTGCCCATGGCCAGCGCGGGGGCGATTTTGTTGGCCAGCAGTGTCAACGGGAAGTTCCAGGGGATGATCGCGCCGACGACACCAATCGGGCGGCGGACGACCAATCCAAAAGCGCCCGGCACCGAAAGCTGGACGTGCTTGCCCCGGATCGCGCCTGACGCGGACAGCATCGCGTAGAACTCGATGTTCTCGACGAAGCGCTCCGCCTCGATCTTGGAGTCGCGTAGCGGCTTACCCTGCTCGCGCGTGAGTAGTGAGGCAACCTCGTCGATGTGTTGCCGTGCCAGCCCGGCCCCTTTCATCAGGATCTGCGCGCGCTTCTGCGGTGGCGTGTCGGCCCAGCCGCGGAACGCCCCATGGGCCGCGTCGATCGCCTGACGCGTTTCCTCGACCCCGGCCTGGGGGACCTTGTCGACCAGTTCACCAGTTGCCGGATCGCGGATCTCCAGGGTCGCGCCGGAACGCGCCGACGCCGGCTTGCCGTCAATCACCGTGGTGCTCATATCGTTGCTATTCCTCCAGCTAGCGCGTGCGAACTAGACTTCAGGGTACACAAAGGAGGGTTCGATGGAGCAAACGACCACCTCGGCCAGGGTTGTGTCGGTCAGCAAGGAGCCGGGCGGCGTGGCGCTAATTCACCTCAATCGCCCACCGGCGAATTCCTATGACCGGCAGTTCATCGATGACCTGAATGCCGCCATCGATGAGGTCCGCTTCGATGAGGCGATCGGCGCCGTGGTGCTGATGTCGGACCTCCCCAAGTTCTTCAGCGCTGGCGCCGACATCGGGATGTTCCGCAGCGTCACCCCCAAGGCGCGGGCGATGACGATCCTGCACATGCACGAAGTCCTGCTCAAGATGGAGCACACGCCGAAAGTGTTCATCGCCGCCATCGGCGGCCACTGCCTCGGCGGCGGGTTGGAAATCTCACTGGCCGCCGATTTCCGCTTTGCCGCGGAAGGCGAATACCGGCTTGGAGTCCCCGAGGTCACGCTCGGGCTGCTGCCGGGAAACGGAGGCACGCAGCGCCTGCC
>JALYYE010000288.1 GCA_030946735.1 Candidatus Dormiibacterota bacterium | reverse complement strand
TCGAGTCGTGGGCGCCGCGGCTGATTAGTCTTTGGCACTGGCTACCTGTATACAAAACAGTTGTGCCAAAGTCAAACAAAGCATGGTACCCACGGTGACCAAGTTCTGCCTAGCTTACCAATCACCTACGGGCGCAGCAAGGTCCATCCGGTGACAATTTCTGGGCTTCCGGCGGCGTCGCTTCACAGGCCTGGAAAGACGAGCTCGTCGCGGTGGACCTCGCCGTCCGGCAGCTGGCCGAGTAGCTTCCCATCGAGTCCCAGCACGGCGCGCTCCAGCCCGGTTGATCAGAGAGTCAGGCAGCGACCGTGGCGGCCGCGTCTGCTCGTTTACGGCGGTCGCCTCGTCCACGGAGGAGACCCAGGATCACTAACTGGACGGCCAACCCGGCGTAGATGGCGGTCGAACTGAAATAGGGACCTACGGTCCACTCCGCGTCCAGGACAAGGAGGGAATTCGGCCACGTGTTGAGCGAGGCATGAAAGAGGAGGACGAACAGCAGACTCCTCCGCGTGCCGTTGTAGAGCAAGGTCGAAATGACCGAGAGCGCCACCGTGCGGACGGTGAAGAGGGCCAGGGGTAGATAGCTCTGCGCCGTGCCGGGGATCCAGAAGAGCGGCAGATGCCAGAGAGTCGTGATCAACCCAATCACGATCGAGGCCCAGAGCACCCCCAAGACTGGTTGGATCCGCTGAAGGAGAAATCCCCGCCATCCAAATTCTTCACCCGTCGGTCCACCGATGAGCAACACGAGGAGAAAGCTCGAGGGGATGGCGAGCCAGCGGGACATATCTGACAGCTCAAAGAGCGTGCCGCCTTTCAAAACGTGCACGTAGAGGACCGCAATCCGGACCAGGACAGGCACGAGGAGCGCGGCCGCGTACCACTGGATGCCAGCCCGCCAGCGAAAGGCCTGACCGATGAACGCCCCGAGTCCGCGGACGCCCGATGTCCGCGAGACCAAGGCCACGGCGCTGAGCAAGGGGCCGAACGTGCCCAGGAGGATCAGCACCGACCCCGCCGACGACGGTAGATACCCGACGTGGTGACTGGCGGCAACCAGGGGGAGCCAGCATAACCACGAGATCGCGATGGCGATGATCGTGAACGCGATCGCCGCGGGCAGTGGCGAGTAACGGGGCCGAACCAACGGCAGCTGTAACGGACCGGTTCAACCCAGGCTTGCTAACGCGGCCTGCGCGCCCCCTAGCGCCTGGCGGTGGCGGCCTCCACAGCGACTTCGTTCAGCTGCCCCGATTTAACGTCGTAAACGAACCCGCGCACCTTGTCCTTACGTGGGATGAAGGGGCTGGCCTTGATCCGGGCAATCGACTGGCGCACATCCTTCTCGAGGTTCGAGAAGGCCTCCAGACGGAACGCCGGCCGGATGCCGGTGTCTTCCTCGATCTGGGCGCTGACGTCGTCGTCCTTGAAGGTGAGCATGCCGCAGTCGGTGTGGTGGATGAGGATGACTTCCTCGGTGCCTAACAGCCGCTGCGAGATCGTGAGCGAGCGGATCGCGTCCATGGTGGCGACGCCACCAGCGTTGCGGAAGACGTGGGCGTCCCCCTCCTGGAGCCCCAGGATCTTGCTGACGTGCAGCCGCGCATCCATGCAGGCAAGGACAAACAGCTTCTTGGCGGGTGGGAGCGTCAGATTGCCGGCGCTGAACGATCGCGCGTAATTCTCGTTGTTCTTCAGCAGCTCATCGGTAGTGCTCATCGTGAATCTTCCTCCTGAACCACGATTCAACCGTCAAGGGGTCATGGTACTGCGTAAGATCGATCCCAGGTGGCGGCCGAGTTCCATGTCCTGTTCACCGGCTACGTCGGAGACCGTGTCGCCGGCACCGTCAGCTGCGTCCGCGATGGCGACGTCCGGGTGATCATCGATCCCGGAATGGTGCCGGAACCGAACGCCATCCTTCGTCCACTCGGGGAAGACGTCCAGTCGCCAGGTGAGATCACGGATGTGATCTTTTCGCACCATCACCCGGACCACACGCTCAACGCGGCCCTCTTTCGCAAAGCGCGCTTCCATGACTTCTGGGCCATCTATCGGGGCGATGTCTGGGAGGCGCGCCCCGCGGAGGGCTTTGCGCTCAGCCCGTCGATCCGGCTGATCGAAACCCCCGGGCACACCCCGCAAGACATCACGACGTTGGTATCGACCTCCAGCGGCACCGTCGCCTTCACCCATCTCTGGTGGTCCGACGGTGGGCCGCCCGAAGACCCACTCGCATCTGATCCTGCAGCTCTCCACCGAGGCCGCGCCAGAGTACTCGAGATCGCCGGGCTGATCGTCCCCGGTCACGGGGCTCCATTCAGGCCGTCGCCCGAAACGCCGCGCTAGACGGGCTACGGGATAACGATCAGGCTGGCGGTGGGTGGACTTAAAGGTTCCGGGCGCGTCCACCCAGGCGGCCAATCAGCAGCAGCACGCCAACCACCGCCACGGCGAGGCCGACCACGATGAGTGCGACAGGCACCAGCTGCTCATGGTTCGCCTGGCATTGCGTGGTGC
>JALYYE010000246.1 GCA_030946735.1 Candidatus Dormiibacterota bacterium | reverse complement strand
GACTTGTCCCAATCGGCGAGGATCGGGAACGGTAGGTCGCCCAGGCTCTTGGCATACGCCTTGTGCGCCCAGATGTGATCGACGCTGAGCCCAAGCACCTGCGTCTCCGCCTTCACGAAGTGCTGGTGATCACCTCGCAAGGAGGTGAGCTCATTCGTTCAGCCTGGGCTGAAGTCGAAAACATAAAACGCCAGCAGGACATGCTTGTTGCCCTTGAAGGAGGAGAGGGCAACGGGATCCCCGTCCGGTGTCCCCGGAAGGTTGAAATCGGGCGCCTGGTCCCCGACCCCCGGCATGTTCGGCGTGACGATCGACATCGACCTATTGTAGTTCGGTGATTTTTCGCGACCGGATCGAAGCCGGAGAGCGCGTGGCGGCGGCGCTTCAGCGCCACCGTGACCGCGACCGCACGGTGGTGCTCGGCATCCCGCGTGGTGGCGTGGTCGTGGCAAAGGCGATCGCCGTCGACCTGCACCTGCCGCTCGGGCTCTGCCCGGTTCGCAAGCTCGGCGCTCCGGGCAATCCCGAGCTCGCCATCGGTGCCGTCGATGATGAAGCCGTCCTGGTCTTCGATCGCAGGCTGAGCCACAACCTCGGGCTCACCGAGGACGACATCGTGCAGGCGGCGGCGCGCCAGCGTGAGGAGCTGCGAGCCTGGCTGGCGGCGCTGGGCGCGGGGGCGATGCCGACGCTGGAGGGCCTAACCGTGATCCTCAGCGACGACGGCGTTGCCACCGGATACACAGCCCAGGCCGGCATTCAGACGGTGCGCCGGCGCGGCGCTCGGCGAGTCGTGCTGGCGGTCCCGGTCGCGCCGCCGGACACAGCAGGCTGGCTCCAGCCTCAGGTAGATGAATTCGTCTGCGTGGCCAGTCCCGAGCCGTTCTATGCCGTTGGGAACTTCTTCGAGGAATGGCCACAGGTCACCGACGACGAGGTTAGGGCACTGCTGCTGGCCGGTAACACGTTGTAGCGGGGGTTTTACACAGGCAAGGACGGCATCCCATCGCCGGTTACAGCGGTGTGAAGCTCTTCGCCAAGGGCAAAGGGCAGCCGGACGCCCAGTCCAGGGGCCCGGCGTACAGCCCCATCGATCGAGTTGGCTTGCTCGGACTGCTCAACCAGGTTGTCAACAACGGCCAATCTGGCGTACTGGAGCTCCGAGAGCCTCGCGGGGAATGGGTCTATGCGTTTCAGGCCGGGGCGCTGACCCACGCCGCTGGAGGCCGTATCCGCGCCGCGCGCCAGGCCTTCGATCTCCTCTGGGAATTCCAGAGCGGCGAGTTCAAGTTCACCCCAGGAGCCAACCCCAGCCTTGCCGGCAACCTCTACATCGACAAGGCGCGCCTGCTGGACCTGCTGCGACGCAGTCAGGCGGTGCTCCAGGGGCCCTCGGCTCCCTATATCCCGCCCGATCAGCAGCGGCCGGTCGCGCCGTATCAGACATACCCGCAACCAGTCCCCGGCCAGGCGCCGCCAGGCTGGCAGGCGCAGCAGGGGCCGCCACCGGGCCAGTATCCCGGGGTCCCGGCCCAGGGGGCGCCGCAGGGCTGGCCGCCCGCTGGTCAGCCTGGCATGCCGCCCGCGCCCGCCTGGGGGGTGGGCGGGTACCCGCAGCCGCAACAGCCCGGCTACCCCGCCCCACCGTATCAGCCGCAGGGCGCCCCGTACCCTGGCGCGCAACCACAGCAGGGCCAGCCCTATCCACCCCAAGCCTATCCGGCGCAACCTCAGCCCGGCTACCCCGCATACCCGCAGCAGCCGATGCCACAGCAGCCGATGCCGCAGCAGGCGCAGCCGGCGATGCCGCCGCAGGGAAGGCCCCAACGGGGAATGCCGCTGCCAATGATGCCCCCGGTTATGCCTCAGCCGCCGGCTGCGCCCGCGCCCCCGACGCGGCCGCTAACGCCGCAAAGCTTCTCCGTGCCGCCGATGGCGCTTCCGAAGAAACGCGACGCCATTCCGTCGTACGCGCCGCCCACCGGGGCGACGACGCCTGCGGCAGCAGCTCCTGAGCCGGCCAAGGCGGCCCCAAAAGACGACCTCGCTGCACTGCGCGCCAGCCTCGTCGCGCAAGCGCCCGCCGTGCCGGCGGCCCCGAGCGCTCCCGCCTGGGGTGTCCGCACGGCTGGCGGCACAGTTGCCCCACCAGCGGCCCCCGCCACCGTGAAGGGTAAGGGCAAGGACCGTGGCGCCAAGACGAAGGGCGATTCGAAACTCATGGCGGCCATCAAGGTGCAACTGATCAAGTTCCTGCTCTGGGCGACGGAGCGCAAATACTCCGAAGAGGACCACTGGACGCTCAAAGACGCATTCGAGGTCTCGACGATGGAGCTGCGCGACCAGTTCATCGGCGCCTTCTCCGAATCGCTCAAGGGATCGAAGAAACGGGATACCAGCGACATGGACGACGACACGGATAACATGGCTGCCGGTCGGATGCGCGGCCGCGGTCGCCGTCACTAAGTCACAGGAAATCCCCGCAGGAGTGGGCGACTAGCCGTACCAGCTCACAGGTAAACTTGGCTGGTATTGACTGTCTCTTCCTCGCCTGCCGCGGAGCGGGCGATCGATCTCCTAGCCGGTCTGAATCCTCCGCAGCGGGCGGCAGTAACCGCAGACGATGGGCCTTTGCTGATCTTCGCCGGCGCGGGCAGTGGCAAGACGCGTGTGCTCACGCACCGGATCGCCTGGCTGATCCAGCA
>JALYYE010000240.1 GCA_030946735.1 Candidatus Dormiibacterota bacterium | reverse complement strand
TGAGCGCAGGGGCCCTGGCCCTCGGCTGGACAGACGCTGTTGGCGCTGAAGTAGAGGTTGCCGTCGGGCCCGACCACGTCCATGTTCGGGAAGTTGAGGCCGCCGGCGATGACGGACGAAGTGCCCTCCTCCGCGCTGAACTTAACAATGTCGCCCTTGAATGGCTGAGGGGGGCCCGGCGTGGTCCACATGTTGACGAAGTAGAGGTTGTCCTGGCCATCGGACGCGCAGCCGGTGACGTGCTTCAGGAACTCATTGTGGACTTGCGTCGCCGATGTCCCATGCATCCGGAACAGATGACCGGAAAGCGTCGCGACCCAGAGCGCGCCGTCCGCGTTGGCAATACAGGTCGGTACTTCGTCGCTTGGGAAACCCGCGGGGAAGGGCACCGGGTTCTTCCACGGGAAGTGGTGCAGGATCGTGATGTGTCCGTTGTTGCTCACGAAGTTCAGCGTGTTCGAGCCGGCATCCGCGACGTACGACCCGCCGTTGGCGGCCAGCACTCCGTACGGGTTGGCGTCGTGTTCCTGGGGCGCCTTGTCGGCTGTCCAGTTGAAGTCGTACGCTCCGACGCCCGCGACCTTGCGCCAGGACCCGTTCCCCTTGACCGAGAGCAAGGCACCTGCCTCCTTCTTGGCCGCCTCGACATCCGCCGCGCATTCGCTGTCGCCCGTGGCGCACTGGTAATTGGCGAAGGCCTGCGGGAACACGCCCTCGATCGCCATCAGCCTGCCGTCTCGCGCAGAGATGCCGTCGACACCAAGGGCCTCGCCCTGGCCCGGCCCGTGATACTCGACGACGGAGAAGAGACGACCGACCAGCGTCGTGTGCGTGTTCACCCACGAGATCTGCGACGTCCGTCCGAAGCAGGTCAGGGGGTTCTGTTCGGATGCGGGGATGCAGTTGTTGCCGCCGTGGCCGGCCTCGGCAACGACCAGCTTCCCCTTGAAGAACTCGACCCCGCGCGGGCTGTCGAAACCGCCGGCGACGAACGTAGGCGTCGGCGCCCCGGCAGCGCCAGCCGGTGTGGGCACCAGAACGCCCACCGCCATGAACAGGATCGCAGCCAACGTAAAGCGGAATTTTCCGCGCATCTCCTCCACCTACCCCTTTGCCCCCGCTTAACGCCTCTTAACCCCGCACCCTCTGCGGCCAGCCGTCATGGTATCACCGTGAGTCCAGACAATCCACAGAAACCAAATATCGGTGCGCCACGTTACGTTTCGCGCGGGTGCCTTGCCGGCTCTTCGCTAAACTCGAATCGAATATGGACCAGGTTTCCAGCACACCGGTACTCGACCGGATTACGGGTCCGGCCGATCTTCGCTCCCTGAGCGAGGCCCAGTTGCGCGCCCTGGCCGACGAGATCCGCCAGTTCCTGGTGGCGACGGTCTCCAAGACGGGTGGCCACCTCGGCCCCAACCTCGGCGTGGTCGAGTTGACCCTGGCGCTCCACCGGGTGTTCGAGAGTCCCAGGGACAGGATCCTCTGGGACACCGGCCACCAGGCCTACGTCCACAAGCTGCTGACCCGTCCCCGCGAAGGGTTTGCCAGGCTGCGCAAGCTGGGCGGTATGAGTGGCTACCCGAACAGAACCGAGAGCGAGCACGACTTCATCGAGAACAGCCATGCGTCCACCGGGCTCAGCTACGCCTCCGGGATGGCCGAGGCGCTGCGCCGGCAGGGCGATCGGGGCCGCGTGGTCGTCGTCGTTGGCGATGGCGCCTTGACCGGCGGAATGGCCTATGAGGCGCTCAACAACATCGGCCATCGGAAGACCCCGGTGATCATCGTCGTCAACGACAACGGGCGCTCGTACGCGCCAACCGTCGGCGGTCTGGCGCAGCATCTGGCCCAGCAGCTTACGGTTCTCAACCCGACGTATCACCGGACCAAGAACCGTGTCGACCGAATCCTGCGTAGCGTCCCCGCCGGCGACAAGGCGATCGAAGCCGGTCGCCGGATCAAGGAGGGCCTCAAGGAGCTGGTCTCGCCGCGCACCTTCTTCGAATACCTCGGCATCAAGTACTCCGGCCCGATCGACGGCCACAACATCGAGGACATCGAGCGCACACTCCGCCAGGTCAGCCGGCTCGGTGGCCCGGCGGTGGTGCATGTCATCACGACCAAGGGCCGCGGCTATGGGCCGGCCGAGGAAGACGAGATCGACCATCTGCACGGCGTGAGTGCCTTCGACGTGCTGACGGCCAGGCCGTTGAGCCGGAAAGTCTCCTACACCGATGTCTTCGGCGAGGCGCTCCTCAGGGAGGCAGACCGAGAGCCGCGCCTGGTCGCGATCACCGCCGCGATGGGCAGCAGTGCGGGTTTGGGCCCCTTCGCCGAACGCTTTCCCGACCGCTTCTACGACGTCGGAATCGCGGAGCAGCACGCAGTCACCTTCGCGGCCGGCCTGGCGATGGCGGGCCTGCGCCCGGTGGTCGTCATCTATTCGACCTTCCTTCAGCGCGCCCTCGACCAGGTGATGATGGATGTCTGCCTGCACAAGCTGCCGGTCACCTTCGTGCTCGACCGGGCGGGTATTACGGGCGATGACGGACCCTCGCATCACGGCATCTTCGACCTGACCTTCCTTCGCGCGATGCCGGGCCTCACCCTGGCGGCGCCCAGCGACCCGCAGGAGCTCCGCGACCTGTTGCACACCGCCATCGCGCGCGATAGTGCCGGCCCCTTCGCCATCCGCTTTCCAAAGGGCGCGGCCGGCGAGAGCGAGGCGCAACCCGCGCAGATCCTCCCGGTCGGCGAGTGGGAAGTTCTGCGCCAGGGGAGTGCCGCCCTGCTGCTCGCGACCGGCAAGATGGTCGCGGTCGCCATGGAAGCCGCCGCCATGCTCGACAAGGAGGGCCTGCCGCTGACGGTCGTCAACGCTCGCTACATCAAGCCGCTCGATCCCAGGCTGCAGGGCTGGGCGCGGCGCCACCCGGCGGTGCTGACGCTCGAAGACAACGTGGCGACCGGTGGCTTCGGGTCGGCGGTCGCCGAAACGCTCGCCCCGCTCGGCATCCCAGTGACGATGATGGCCGTCCCCGATACGTTCATCGAACAGGGCGGGCAGGCGGAGCTGCTCAAACAGCTCGGATTGGACGCGCCGGGTGTGGCCGCGCGTGTGCGCCGGGTCGTGGGCGACGCTGAAGTCCTGCCCGCGCAAGCGACGCAACCCGGCAGCTAGGCTGCGGCGCATCGCCGCCGGGTCTTAAGCCCGGCGCGACTCCGAGTCGGCGTCGGCCTCGTCGTCGAGGACATGAAGGCGCGGCGCAGCGGGTTGGGGTTCGCTCTTGACTGGCTCGATGACTTCCGCAGTCGCGACGACCACCGGAAGCATGAGCGTGAAGGTGCTGCCCGAGCCGGGGCGCGATTCCACGTGGATGTCGCCGCCGTGCTGGCGGGCCAGCTCGCGAGAGAGGTAAAGGCCAAGTCCGGTCCCGCCAACGTGGCTGGTCTCGCGGTGCTCGATACGCTGGAACCGGTTGAACAGCCGAGGCAGATCCTGGCGAGCGATGCCCACGCCGCTGTCCAGTACACGGAGCGTCGCGACCCCATCGGCTACCAACACGATGCACTGGACGCGCCCGCCGTTGGGCGAATACTTGATGGCATTCTCGAGCAGGTTGCTGACGATCGTCTTGATGCGGTCCACGTCGCCCATGACAACGACTTCATCCGGGGGCGTTTCGAGCGTCAACACATGATCCGGGCCCGCGAGGGGTCGAACAACCTGCAGGGCGTCGGCGGCGATTTCGCGGAGGTCCACCGGTTCACGTTTCAATGCCAGCCGGCCGTCCTCGAGTCGTGCCGAATCCAGCATCTGCGCCACGAGGAGGTTCAATTCGGCGGTCTTCGCTTTCAAGACCTCGACCGCCCGCAGCCCCGACTCCTGGAGCTGGCCGAGCGACCCCTGCTCGAGCATCGACAGGTAGCCGTTGATGACGCCCAATGGGCTGCGTAGCTCGTGCGAGGCGAGGTTCAGGAACTGGCTCTTCGTCTTCTCCAGTGCCGCCAGTCGCTCGGTTACCCGGGCACGATCGAGCGCCGCGGTAATGTTGGCCGCGTAGCCCCGTAGGCGACTTACCTCGTCGGTGCCGAAGAAGGGCGTGTAGGGGCCCGAGACGATCACCATGGCGCCCATGCCGAGGTCGAGCGGCAACGGGACGACGATCGCGTCCTCGCGGCTCGATCCCGGCGTGGCGAGAAGACGCGGCTGGCCCTTTGGGTCGACCTGGGCGGCGAGCCGGAGCGCGGCATCGCTGGCCATGCCCCGGAGCGCGAGCACGTCGCCGTTGGCGTCGACGATGGCAATCCCTTCCGCCCCTACCAGGCGAAGTCCCCATTCGGCGGCGCGCCGCGCCAGGGTGCGCCGATCGGGGCTGAAGAGCACGAGATCGTGTACCGCATCGCGGTACTCGTCTTCTTCTCCCTGGCGCCAGAGCCGGCGCAGCCACCGGGGGGCGGCGAAGCCGGCGTAGAGCAGGGGTAGCGCCACCACTGCCACCGCCTCAAACAGCCACTGCACGATGGGGTTGGTGGCGGACGCGCCACCGAAGCCCGCGACCAGCAGGATCACGACAATCGCCCCGTAACCCGCTGCGATGGCCCGCAGCCGTGCACGCTGAACGGCTGGGCGCCGGCGGGACGCGATCCAGAACCGAATGATCGGCTCGATGATGCACGCGGACCAGATCAGGACCAGGAAGATGGTGGCAGCGGATTGAATAGCAGACGGCCGCTGGTGCGGGTCAGACGGGAGCGTCACCGCCAGCGCAAAGGCGGTGGCCGCCACCGAGAGGACGAGAGCCCCGACCCGCAAGAGCCGGTTCAGCGGGATGAAGGTGTCGCGGAAGAGGAGTAGCGCGTAGCCGGAAACCATGAAGAGGATGAGGGCGAGATCAGCGATGGCCGGGAGGTGGTAACCGGTGAGGGCATTCACCTGGCCAGCGACGCTCGTCAGGCCAAGAGTCCCGAGGGCGAGCGCCAGGAAGCCCCGGCTCCGCTCGCGATGACGCAGCCAGTCGACGACCGTGAAGACGCCAAGTGCCAGGAAGCTGAGGCTGACGACAGCTTGGACGAGTTGGAGCGCTGCGCCCACCAAACACAACTTTACCCCCCACCCATCAGAAAAAGCGACATCTGGTGCTGTTCCCTGATCTTCCCCTGGGGGCTATCACCTTTCCCGTAAACAGCTGGGGCTCAGCCGACCCGCTATCATCGGGCGGGGGAAGGGAGGAGGTGAGCCGGTGCACGACGCGCTTCGGATCGCGCTCGTCGCGCCAGCCTGGTATCCGCTGCCCCCGAGGGGCTACGGGGGGACCGAGCTGGTTGTGCACCTGCTCCACACGGAGCTCCGCCGCCTGGGCCATGACGTCACGGTTTACGGGGCGCAGGGGTCGGAGCCCGGGGTTACCATGCTGGCCGACGCCGCCTGGAGCCACGATCTCGGCGGGCAGGCCGAGGCCGCTCGCCAGGCGACCTACCTGGCCCGGGTCTTTGCCGCCATGTCCGGCCAGCGCTTCGACGTCATCCACGATCACACCGGTTTCGAAGGCCTGCTGCTGGCCCTCCAGAGCGGGCTCGCGCCGGTAGTGGTCCACACCATGCACGGCGAGCTGTCCGAATCGATGTGCACCTTCTACAAGGAAGTGGCCGAGCGGGCTCGCCTGTGCGCCATCAGCATGAGCCAGGCGGCGAGCGCCCCGGACGTCAAGCTGGCCGGCATCGTCCACAATGCCGTCGAGCTCCCGACCGCGCCGCCCAGCGTCGCGCACGAGCGCTACCTCATCGAGGTGGCTCGGATCACACCCGACAAGGGGCAGCACCTCGCCGTCAAGGTGGCGCAGCGGGCCGGCCGCAAGCTGATCCTGGCCGGCAAGGTGGAGCGGACCGGAGAAGGCCTACGCTACTTCGAAGAGCAGGTCGAGCCCTTCCTCAGCCCAACGGTCGAGTATTACCCCAACGTCGCCGGCGCCCAGAAGGCTCGGTTGATCTCGCGCGCCGCGGCTGGGATCTTTCCCTTGCAGTGGGCGGAGCCATTTGGGCTCGCGATGGTCGAGTGCATGGTAGCCGGCACGCCGGTGCTCGCCCTGCGCAGCGGTTCCACACCCGAGCTGATCGAGGATGGCGTCACCGGCTTCCTCGCCGAGGACGTCGACGAGCTGGTGGACGGCGCCAAGCGCCTCGACGAGATCGACCGCGTCCGCTGCGCCACAGTCGCGCGCGAACGGTTCAGCCCGCGGCACATGGCCGAGCGGTATGTCGCGGTCTACCGGCAGGGATCGGTCGAGGTGGAGGCCTTCGCCTCCCGCAACGGCCCCGAGGCCGCGGCGGTCAGCCGCCGGCGAGCTGTGTCGACGCCTTAGCGACCCGGTCGATGATCGCCTTCCCCTCGCCGGTGGTCTCGTCCAGCCAGCGCGGCTGGGCGTAGTTGTCGATCACCACCGGGCGGTAGTCGACGCGGACCAGCCGCGTGCCGTAAAAGGTGTAGCGGCCGACCATCCCCTCGCGGGTTTCCTGCGACCACATTTGGTCGAAGATGAAGTTGCCGTGCGCGTAGGTGATCAGGTGGCCGTTGTAGATCTCGACCGGCTGCACCCAGTGCGGGTGGTTGCCGATGACCAGGTCTGCGCCGTCATCGATGGCCAGGTGGCCGACCTCCCGGGGGTTGTCGGGCGCGATCCCGGCACCCGCGACCGGGAGCAATTCGTACTCCTTCCCCCAATGGAAGCTGACCACGACGACATCCGCCTTGGGACGGACGAGGTCGATCTCACGCTTTAGCTCCGCCCGGTCGATGCGGGTGCCGACCCCGTTGAATCCGAGGAACGCGAACTTGACGCCTCTGATATCGCGAATCTCATAGAGTCCCAGTCCCGACATGCCGATCCCGTGCTTGGACAGGAGGATCTGGGTCTCGTTGGTGCCGGCGGCTCCGAAATTCGTCAGGTGGTTGTTGGCGAGGTTGGCCACGTTGACCCCGGCGTAGTCGAGGCCGGCGATCGCCTGCGCGTCGCCACAGAACTTGAAGCCGCCGTGGATGATCGGGCAGCCCTTGATCAACGGTGCCTCGAGATTGATGTAGAGCAAGTCGCCCGTTTTGAGGTACTCCGCGGTCTTCCTCCAGGGGTAGAGCCAGTCCTTGTGGATGACGGTCTGGTAATTCACCTCGCGGGCCGGGATCACGTCACCGGTGGCGATGATCACGCGAAGCTGAGATTGGTCGTATTGGGCCAGCTCGGGCTTGCTGTCGCCAAAGATGCTGGTGAGGCTCAGCGACGGGGGCGTCGGAGTTGGCGTCGGGGTAGGTTTCGGCGTCGGGGTCGCGGCATGGGCGGCGACCGGCGAGCTCCCAGTCGTGCCGCTGGTGGGTGCCGAACACGCCGCCACCAGGGGCAGCATGAGCAGCGGGACCAGGGCAGGACGCTTCAAGCGCCGGTAGGATACACCACTCGTGCGGTCCTCACCAGCCAGAGCCGTTACCGGTTGTCTCCTTAGTGCCTTGCGCAGCAAGCAAGCTTGTCCTGACGCCTTCGAGCAGGACCTTCCGGGTGTGCGGCGCGGGCCCTACCGGCCCGCTCTGCTAGAGATCGCGGCGCATGTCCCCTCATCCTGGCGCTAGCGGAACTTAGTGGTTGCCGCTCTGCGAGTTGCCGCCCTGCGACTTGCCGTGCTGATTGTTGCCCTGCGATTCTCCGCGCTGCGATTGTCCATCCTGCCTGGAGCTCTTCGAGTTGGCACCGCCGTTCTGCGAGAGCTCGTGGTTCAGTTCGGCCTGAGCCGTGGCCACGAGCTTGTCCATCGCCGCGATCGCCCCGGGCGCGTCGGGCCGGTTCGTTGCCAGGGCTGCCCTCTCGGTCTGGGTCAGAGCCAGTTCCTGGTCGGCGATGACCTGGTTGAAGGCGATGCGCGCGCTGCCCTTTAACGGCGAGGCTTGCTGGCGGAGGCGCTCGAGGGCCACCCGGTTGCGCTGATAGGCGGCCCGGATGGCCGCGCCCGGATCGACCGCGCTGGTGGCGGTTTCGCTGACATGACTGGCAGCAGTTTGCAGCGTGGCGGGAAGCGTGATCGGCGCCAGCGGCCGCTCCGGCGCCTGGGCGGCGTGGGCCACGATCCCGCTCGTCAGGGCAAGGCCAATTACGATGCCCAGCAGCCGGTTCGTCATTTTGATGACCATCTCAATCGCCTCGACCTCAGGCTAGCCGCGCCACGCGTCGGCGGCATTAAGCCGGGCCTTACGTCACAGGCTGCCGTGATCTCGTCGCGCGCAATTCACACACGCCTACGCTGCACGCCGTAGATCCCTACGATGCGCTACGCAATCGGGGTCAGCCGATCCGTGGATTCCAGCCGTCGGTGCTCAAAACGATGGTCACCGGCCCGTCGTTGACCAACTCCACGGCCATCTGGGCACCGAAGGAGCCCGTTTCCACCGGCAGGCCGCTCTCGCGCAAGCGCGCGATGAAGCGGTCGAGCAGCGGGCGGCCCTGCTCCGGCCGCGCTGCGTGCAGGAAGCTGGGGCGGTTCTGACCGCGCGCGTCGGCGAAAAGGGTGAATTGCGAGACGACCAGGAAGGCCGCCTGCACCTGGGTCGCGCTGAGGTTGAACTTGCCGGCCTCATCGCTGAAGACGCGCAGCTTGAGGATCTTGTCGGCAAGAACGTCGGCGTCGCGGTCCTGGTCGGTATCCGCGACCCCAACCAGCAAGCAGTACCCGGGGCCGATCGACGCTTTCCCGCCGTCCCATTGGACTGAGGCCGCGGTGACGCGCTGCACTACGGCCCGCATCAGGGCGGTGGGTTCCAGCCGGTGAGGTGGGCGTCGCTGCGCTGGGTCAGCCAGCTCTCGACGTCCTGAAAGACTTTTTCCTGATCCACCTCGTTGAAGATCTCGTGGTACATGCCGGGGTAGACGCAGAAGGCTCGCTCGGGCGCGGTGGCACGGGCGAAGAAACGCTGGCTGCCGATCGGATCGACGACACGGTCGTCGCGGCCCTGCATGAGGAGAAAGGGGATGCGGATCTCGCCGGCTCGAGCGATGAACTCCTCACCGCGGGCGATCGTGTCCCGGTAGAGTCCGCCGGTGATGCGGTCATGTACCAGCGGATCCGAGGCGTACCGCCGGGCGATCTCCGGATCATGGCTGAGCAAGTTGGCGTCGACTTCGTTGGAGACGGCGACGCGTGGCGCCAGCACAGGGAGGATCTTCACCAACGGCCGCTTCCACCGGGGTACTTTGACCTTGGGAATCAACAGTGGCGCCGAGAACACGGCCTTTTCGATGTGGTCCGGGTGACGCAGCGCGTAGGCGATGGCCAGGAAACCGCCGAAGGAATGACCGATCAGCACCACCGGCGCACCGCTTTCGGCGCGAGCCCGCCTCACCACGGTGTCGATGTCTTCGAGCAGGGCCTCGAGGCTGGGCGCGTGGCCGCGGGGCCCGCCACTAAGGCCGTGACCCCGCAAGTCCATGGCGTAGACCGTCGCGCCCAGCGGCGTGAACCAGTCGGCGAGATGCCGGTAGCGCCCGCCATATTCGCCAAGCCCATGGACCACGACGAACGTCCACTGGTGCGTCACATCCTCGGCCTGCCAGCGGCGAAGATAGAGGTCGAGCCCATCCACCGTCTTGAGCGTGGCGGTCGACTCGTTCACGGGTTGAGCCGGCGGAAGCCTCGATAGATGCGCATCGCCTCGGCCTCGGCCTCGAGGAAGGAGGGGGCGAAGTCGCGTATCCCTCTCAAGCTGAAGCCCCACATTCCCGGTTTGTCGCGCCGGAAGTACGGGTTGGGGCGATAGGTCGGCGGATAGAACGTGATCGGTTCGCCCTCCATCTTCTTGATCACCGGCCTGGCGGCGAGCACGTCTTCGATCGGCATGCCGGAGGGCAGGCGTCCCTGGCGGATGTCGAGATGGCGCAGCTTGGCGATCGGGTTTTCTTCGTCCTCGAGGAGCGCCCTCCCGTGAAAGCGTTGCGAGACATCGTTCATGAAATAGAGCGTCGCGATGGCGTCGGTCTCGTCACCGAGCAGCCGCAGGAAGCCGGCCGCGGATAGGTTCGGCCCCTCCTCGTTGCGGGCGTGCCGGAAGTACTCCATCGTGAACAGTTCGGTGGTGTTCTCGGTCGCCAGCCAGAAGGCATCGCCCCGCCAGGCGCGGCTGCGGGAGAAAGCGCGCGCGTCTTTCTCCAGCTCGGCGAGCCGGGCAGGGACGACGTCGTACAGCCGGTAGAAAAGCACGCGGCGCATGGTGGTATGAGAGCAGTTTCGTTAAGGCCGCTCG
>JALYYE010000220.1 GCA_030946735.1 Candidatus Dormiibacterota bacterium | reverse complement strand
CTCGCCAGTTGAACCGGTGGCTACCTCTAGTCAAGTGGTTCCTCGCCATCCCCCACTACATCGTTCTGTTCTTCCTCGGAATCGGCGCCCTCGGTGCGGTGATCGTCGCTTGGTTCGCGATCATCTTCACGGGCCGCTATCCGGAGAATCTCTTCCGCTTCGTCGTTGGTGTGATCCGCTGGAGCAACCGGGTCACAGCCTATGCGTTTCTCCTGGTCACCGATGAATACCCACCTTTCCGGCTCAGCTGATCTCATGAGCGCAGGTCTGGGCAAAGCCTCGCCCCGCGCGAGGGCGAGGCTTACAGGTGTCGTCTATCTGCTGTTCTTTGCGACCGCCGTCCTCGGCGCTCATCGCGCCAGGGATCAGCGGTCCTGGTGCGACGGGCGATGCCGCGGCAACAGCGCACAACATCGTGGCCCACCAGTCAGCATTTCGGCTGGGTTGGGCGTGGACTGCCCAGGCAAAGGCTTGAGCTGGGCCACGTGAGAGCGGTTGTCTACGACCGGTACGGGCCACCCGAGGTTCTCCGGCTGGAAGAGGTCGCGCGGCCCGTCCCCGCGGACGACGAGGTCCTCGTCAGGGTCCACGCAACGACGGTCAACCGGTTCGACACCGCGACCCGTGAAGCCAATCGCAGGAGCGGGTTGGCAATCTCCCTTATGAGCCGACTGGTCTCAGGCGTCCGGCGACCGCGGCAGCGCGTCCTCGGGACGGAATTTGCCGGAGCGGTCGACGCCGTCGGAGCAGCCGTCAGCGAGTTCGCGGACGGCGACAGGGTCTTCGGCACCACAGGGCTCAGTTTCGGAGCACACGCAGAATTCCTCTCGATGCGGGTGAGCGACCGAATCGCCCGCATCCCCGCCGGAATGAGCTTCGAGGAGGCTGCGCCAATCTGCGACGGAGCACTCAATGCACTGACTTGCTTGAAGCAGGCAGATCTCAGGCAGGGACGCACCATCCTCATCTACGGCGCGTCCGGAGCCATCGGCACCGCAGGGGTCCAGCTGGCAAAGTACTACGGCGCCGACATCACCGGGGTCTGCAGCACCAAGAACCTCGAGCTCGTGCGATCGCTCGGAGCGGACAGGGTGATCGACTACACGCGGGAAGACTTCACCAAGAACGGCCAGACCTACGACGTCATACTCGATGCGGTCGGCAAGCAGTCCTTCAGACGGTGCGGCGCCTCGCTCAAGCCGGGCGGCATCTTCCTGCCAACCGACGGACTCGCGAATTTACTGTGGGCGCTGCTGACCTCCCGGACCCGAGGTAAGAAGGTGCTGTTCCAGATACCGCCTCGACAGACGAAGGGGGATGTGGTCTTCCTCAAGGAACTCGTCGAGGCCGGCAAGTTCCGGCCGGTCATCGATCGGCGCTACCGATTGGAGGACGTCATCGAGGCGACCAGGTACGTCGAGACGGAGCAGAAGACAGGAAACGTCGTCCTGACCGTTAGCCGCATTTAAGGCTAGAGCATGGCCCGTTGTCGGGATTGGCGCCCTAGTCAAACGGGCGCCGGTTCCCATCCCGGTAAATCCAAGCCAGAACACGATCTGGCTGCCACGCAACCGCCTGGCCAAAGACCAAGCTGGCTGCCTCATACACCAATCCGGGCCGGCGTCACTGTTTCGGGAGCCTGTGCCATCACCAGGGCCGCGACGATTCGCGGCGCCGGAGGCTGCATGCCCTTCCAGTCGATGACCTGGGCATTGACGTGCTTGACCGCCTTGACAACAAGCTCCCGGTGTTCCGAGAACCGATTGCCAGGAATCATCGTCGCGAAGGTCATGTAACCCAGCGCTCCAAGGGCACAGGTCGGCGGCAGCACGGCCTGCAATCGCTCTATTACCTTAGCTATGGCGGCATCAGATCCAGCGTGACCGCCCAGATCCGCGGCTTCTTTCCAACTCTCGTGCGCATAATCGAACATGGCCAATGCGGAGGGCCCCGTTCAGTTGGCCCGCCTTGCACGCGACCCCGCAAGCAAGTTCTACCGTACCTTGCGGTTGAATCCAGCAAGAGCGACGGATTGAGATGACCGGCCGTGCCTTCTTCGCGATGCTGATCTTCGTAGGGTTTGTGGTGGCCGTGATGTGGTTCGCCGTTCTGCCCTCCCTGACAACCTTTCAACCGACCCTGCCCTGATCACCCAATCGTTAGCAGCGCGATGCCGGCCACGATCGCGAGCGCGCCCCCAACCCGCAGCCAGGCGCCGCGCCGCTCGCCCAGACGCCAGATTCCCCACGCCGTGACCAGCACGATCGCCGACTCGCGCAGTGGAGCGATGATCGCCAGTGGGGCGACGCTCAGCGCGAAGAGAATCATGAAGTAGGCGGCGGTCATCAGCACTCCTACCGCCACTGAGAGCTTCGGCTCGTCGGTCGGCCGCGAGCCCGGGACCTTGCGGACTCTCGTATACACCACGAGCAAGATCCCGCCGAACAGCCAGAGGAGCCACCCGTAGATCCATGGCGAACCCAACCGGACACCGATCCGATCCAGTGACGTGTACGCCGCGATCATTACTCCGGTCAGCAGCGCCGGCCACAGCGCCGACCCCGCCGTGGCGGGCCGCCGCACCACCCAGATACCGGCTAGCAACGCGAGGACACCGAGCCCGGCGCTTGGATGCAATCGTTCGCCGAGGAGAAGGAGGCCGACCAGCACAGCCAGAAGCGGGGCCGTGCCACGGGCGATGGGGTAGACGACGGAGAGCTCACCACGTTGATAAGCGAGTGAGAGAGTGATGAAATAGATCAGTTCCAAGACTGCCGATGCGAGCGCAAGCAGCCAGCCTGCGAGTGGGAGCCCGGGACGGCCGGACAGGAGCCAGGCCACGGCGACCGGGGGCAGCGAGAGCACCGTTCCCCACGTCAGCGCCCTCGTCGCTAGCGCGAGCGGGTTCTCCGATGCCTTGAGCAGCGCGTTCCAGGTGGCATGGAAGATGGCCGCCAAGAGGACGAGGGGCAAGACCGCTAA